>JBFJUC010000038.1:0-13766 GCA_041624875.1 Alcanivorax sp. | reverse complement strand
TATCCCCGACCAGCGGGTTGCGCTGGGCCATCACTACTCGCATATCACCAGCCTTTTCTCCATGGAGCGCTGATTGTACTCTGTAGCCGCCTGCCCTTGCACAGGCGTCGGGGAGATCCTTATGGGGCTGATACGGCTGCTCATCCTAGCGGCTCTGATTTATCTGGTGTGGCGGGTTGCGAAAGGCCTGCTCGGTGAACGCCGTCGGCGCGACAAGCAGGCCGACGGCCAGGCCACGCTCAGCCAGAAAATGGTCAAGTGCCGGCAATGCGGCGTGCATGTGCCGGAAAACGAAGCGTTCCAACACAACAACATGGCGTTCTGCAGCCAGGACCATCAGCGCCAGTACCTGGAGCACCATGAGCCCTAGCCAGAGCTGGACACCCAGCCGCATCTACAACCTTTACCGCATCACCATCGCCACGGTGCTGCTGACGTTGTTCTATGTCAGCGAGCAACGGCTCATCGGCCAGTACATGCCGGCCCTGTTCGAGGCCACGGTGTCCGGCTATCTGCTGCTGACGCTGGTGTCCTCGGCGATGGATTACAGCGAACGGCTGCGCAAACCCGGCTTCACTCAACCGCTGGCGCTGGTCATTGATGTGTTGGTGCTGGGCCTGGTGGTGCACGCCAACGGCGGCCTGCAGGGCGGCCTGGCGGTATTGCTGCTGGTCAACGTGGCCGCTGGAAATATTCTGCTGCGCGGCCGCATGGGCTTCTTGATTGCCGCGCTGGCCACGCTGACAGTAATGTTCGAGCAGTTCTACTTCGCCACCCAGACCGGCGACAAGGACCCGTTCCAGCTCACCGAAGCGGGCCTGCTGGGGATCGCCTTCTTCATGGTGTCGCTGATCATCCAGCAAATCGCCGACCGGCTGGAGCGCAGCGAGTCCATCGCCGCCAGCCAGCGCGTTGCCATCGAGCGCCTGGAGGCGCTCAACCGCCAGATCGTGGCACGCATGCGTACCGGTGTGATGGTGTTCAACAACGAGCACCGGATATTGCAGTCCAACCCTTCAGCGGACGGTTTTTTCGCCGCCCCGATGGTCGGCCAGCACCTGCCGGCGGCGTTGGTGGAGCGGCACCAGCATTGGCGGCAAGCGCCGCATATGACGCAGAGCCCGCTGCGGGTATCGCGCCAGTCGCCGCAGGTAAGCGCCCGTTTCGCGGACCTGGACACCGGCCATGAGGACCTCACCCTGGTCTTCTTGGAAGACACCGCGCGCGTGGCCCAGGAAGCCCAGCAAATGAATCTGGCGTCCCTGGGCCGGCTGTCAGCGACCCTGGCCCATGAGATCCGCAACCCGCTAAGCGCCATCAGCCACGCCACCGAGCTGCTGGACGAGGACATGGAGAAACCGGAAGACAGCCACTTGCTGGGCATTATCCGCAACCATGTGAAACGGGTGAACGGCATCATATCCGACGTGCTGGATCTTTCCCGGCGGCCGCGCAGCCAGGCGGCGCGCTTCGATGTGACGCCGGTACTGGAAGAAATCACCGTCGGCTGGCACCAGCGCGGCATCCCCCGCGACCGGTTGCGTGTGCAGCACCGCGACGACGGCCTGGAAGTGCGCTTTGACCGCAGTCAGCTGATACAGGTGGTGGACAACCTGATTGGCAACGCCTTCAACCATGGCGGTGACCATTGCCGGGTAACGGTGGCCTACGGGCATCATCCGCAAACCCGATTACCGTGGATATCAGTCGCCGATAACGGCGACGGCATCCCCGAGGACGCCGCCGCCCACCTGTTCGAACCCTTCTACACCACCAGCGACGGCGGCAACGGGCTGGGGCTCTATGTGTGCCGGCAGCTGTGCCAGGCCAACCAGGCGACCCTCGACCATGAGGACGCCCAACCCGGCGCCCGCTTTGTGCTAACCTGTGCTCACCCGGACCGACAGTTCCAATAATGATGACCGATAAGACTCCTCGTGTTCTGGTTGTTGATGACGAAGCGGATCTGCGCGAACTGCTTGTCATCACCCTGGGGCGGATGAAACTGGATGCCACCGCGGCCGAATCGCTCGGCGCCGCCAAGCGCCTGCTCGACAGCGACCGCTTCGATCTCTGCCTCACCGATATGAACCTGGGCGACGGCACCGGCCTGGACCTGCTGCGCCATGCGGCCCAGACCGCCCCGGACATGCCGGTGGCGGTAATCACCGCGTACGGCAATATGGACGTGGCCACCGAAGCGATGAAGCTGGGCGCCTACGATTTCATCGCCAAGCCCGTGGCTCTGGACCGGCTCCGACAGCTGATCGAGGACGGCCTGGGCATCAGCCGCGCCGAGAAAGCCGGCGACGGTGGCGAGGAAGAAGACACCCTGGTTGGCCAGGGGCCGGCCATGCAGCGTCTGAAACAGCAGATACGCAAACTGGCGCGCAGCCAGGCCCCGATCTACATCAGCGGCGAATCCGGCAGCGGCAAGGAGCGCGTGGCGCGTTTGATCCACGCCTTGGGGCCGCGCCGAGAAAAACCCTTCGTCGCCGTCAACTGTGGCGCGATTCCCTCGGAATTGATGGAGAGCGAGTTCTTCGGCCATCGAAAGGGCAGCTTCACCGGCGCCGTGGAAGACCGCAAAGGCCTGTTCCGCGAGGCGGACGGCGGCACCCTGTTCCTGGACGAAGTGGCGGACCTGCCGCTGCACATGCAAGTGAAACTGCTGCGCGCGATTCAGGAAAAGACCGTGCGGCCGGTGGGCGAGTCCAAGGAGTTTTCGGTGAACCTGCGCATCCTCTGCGCCACCCACCGGGACCTGGGCGAGGAAATGAGCGCCGGCCGCTTCCGCCAGGACCTTTATTACCGGCTCAACGTAATCGAAGCGCATGTGCCACCACTACGCGAACGTCACGAAGACATTCCGGTGCTGGTGGCGCACATCCTTCAGCGGCTTGGCGAGGCCTGGGAGACCCGGCCGCCGGCGGTGAGCGAGCGTGCCATGTCCGCCCTTACCGGCTACCGCTTTCCGGGCAACGTGCGAGAACTGGAGAACACTCTGGAACGCGCCCTCACCCTCTGCGACGGCCAGATGATCGAACCCGAGCATCTGCACCTACCCAGCGATGACGGACCGCAAACGGCCACCGGCAATGGTGGCGGACGCCATCCCCAGCTACCGCTGGAAGACTACCTGCAGGAAATCGAAAAACAGGAAATTCTGCGCGCACTGGACACCACCCACTGGAACCGCACCGCCGCCGCCAAAAAGCTGGGCATGACTTTTCGCTCGCTGCGTTACCGCCTGAAGAAACTGGAACTGGATCAGGACGACGCGCCCGACAGCGAATAATCCGCTGGATCAAGCGGCGGCGTTTCCCCGCACATCAACGCTACCAGCAGCTCGGCGCTCGCCGGTGCCGCCACCAACCCATTGCGATGCAGCCCGGCGGCGGCGAACACCCCGCGGGTGCCAGGAACCGGCCCCAGATAAGGCCAGTCCCGGTCGCTGCCCGGCCGTACCCCGGCCCAATGGTGGGACGGCGTTACCGCCGCCAGCTCCGGTAACAGCGACGCTGCCATGGCCTGCAAGGCCCAACGCCCGGTCACCGTAGGATAAGTCGTGGCGTCGCCAGGTTTCAGGGTGGAGCCAGCGAGCACGGCACCATCCGCACGCGGGATTAAATAACCCTCATCGGTGAGCACGATGGTCGGCACCCGGCCCGGCGGCAAACGATACAGCAGCATCTCACCCTTGGCCGGAAACAGCGGCAACCGCACGCCCAGAGGCGCCAGCAACGACGACGTCCAGGCCCCCGCGCAGAGCAATACACGGGGCGCGGACAAGGTGCCGCCACGGCTCAGGCTCAGCTCGGCGCCCCGAGCGGTGGGCCGGACGGCGTCCACCGCCGCGTTGACGAACCTCACGCCCTGCCCCACCAGTGTCGCGCGCAACGCTTTCAACACCCGTGGATTACGAAGATTACCGATGCCCGGAAACCACACACCTTCCCGCTCCGGCGCCGCCGACAAATGCCGGCTCAACGCCGCTTCCTGGCAGCTCACCCCCCAGGCCGACGCCCAGCCCAGCGCCTCACGGCGATGGTCACCATCCACCGCCGCCCACAGACCGCTGTGGTGCAGATCCGAGGCGCGCAGCCCGGCCTTGCCCCGCAGACGATCCACCAACGCCCGGTAGCGCGCCGTGGCGTCATGAGTCAGACGATTCATGGGATCGGGGTAACGCCAGGCGAACAGGGGTGACAGAATGCCGCCCCCGGCCCAGGACGCCGGCGGACGTTCCCCGCCGGCGTCGATCACGGTGACGCTCAAACCGCGGTCACTGAGACTAAGCGCACTCAGCAAACCGACAATTCCACCACCGACAACGAGTACATCAGCCATAGCAAATCATGGGAGTTGGATTACGGAAAGGGGAGCAACAATAACACAAGGATCGCGACCCGGGCGCGCTAGACTGACACACCAGAACTGGGATCAATGTAGCGGGAAAGAGGGCCACGGACGGCCCGGGGAACAGCCATGGAAGGCACGAACAGGACACAACCACGAAATCGGGGCTTCACTCTCATGGAGCTGATCATTGCGCTGATGGTGTTAGCCGTGCTGGTCAGCGCCGGGCACAGCCTCTACAACGACTGGCTCCCCAAGCAAAGGGTCGTGGCCGCCAGCAACCGTGTGCTGGGATTTATCCATCGAGCCCGCGCCCACGCCCTGACCCATGGCACGACCTACCTGTGTGACGGCAACAGCCTGTGCGACCGGTTCCAGCCGACACGGTCGCTGCTACTGGCCAGCGACGCAGACAATGACGGTAAAGTAGCCACGCCGGATATTATCGAACACCTGGAACTGCCCGAAGGCACCACGCTAATCTGGCGGCGTTTCCGTGGCAAAGCACTTCGATATGGGCGACGCGGCCAACTTCACTACCAGAACGGACATTTCCTGATCTGCAATCAGGACCATGCCCGCAAGGTGATCATGAACGTGATCGGCGCCGCGCGTATCGAGCGGGCAAACGCGCTCCAGTGCCCTTGAGTGAGCTCACTCTTTCCAAGAGGAGGAAGGCCCGGGAGTACAACTGGTGGCACCCTTCACTCGACATGTCTGGCCCTGGCTGTTGATGACCAGCGCACCATCGCCGTCCATTAGCGAACCATTTTTGGTGGTCGCGGTTATAGTATAGGCCTGATCGTTGTTGCTGGTGTTAATCGCCACACTATAAAACTCATTGTTTGACAGCTTAGGCGCCAGCGCGGAAACCGTCGCGCCATCGTACGAGAAATTTTTTGCCCGATACGACTCCAGGGATGCGGCTAAGTCCATCACCATGCCTTGCGTCTCCGCACGGCGGCTATCACGGATCTGTTCGGTATAAGCGGGGTAAGCGATGGCGGCCAGGATAGCCACGACCACCACCACGATCATCAGCTCGATCAGCGTAAAACCGCTCTGGTAACGTCGGCTATTCATGATCAATTCGCCTCCGTCTGCGGCTGTACAAAGTTTTGAGCGTCGTCCTTATCCATCCTGTACCACCTGTTCTTACGAAGATTGGTATACTTGACCGCTGGTGCATCAACCACTTCAGTACCGACAACGATGGCAGACTTCTTACCGCCCTCCTGGTAGATCACCGACGGTGACGGCGGAATCGTGCTCTGATCCAGTTTTTCGCCGGACCAGTCCAAGTCATTGATCAAACTGTCATCTCCAAAATTACTACTGTCGCTGTCACTCGGCGGACTACCGGTGACCATATCGGCGGCGTACAAATACGCTTCGCCAAACCGGACCACACAGGGATCATCATCCAGATCATCGCCGCCCGGCGCATAGGTTGTGAACAGTATGGTGTTGTCCAGGATAACCGGGGACGACAACACCTTTTCGCCGTCACGGGAAAACTCGTAATACCAGCCGGGCTTGCTGTCATCCGGATCGGATGTGGCGGTTCGCAAATCAGACAACGTAATCGTATCGCTGTCTTCACCGACTTCTCTGAAGTCGGCATCACGAATAGAGAAAATCGCCTCATCGGTGTCCTCGTCAAGAGGATGAGCGCGATAACCGGACCCAATGGAAACATAAAGGGCCTCGCCGCCCTGGGATTTATAGCCGACCGCCGGGGCCTCGTAGAAGCGACGATGGTCCGCGGTACCGGTACCCGCCAGAGAGGCCAGACGAGTCACGCCTTCGACCAGATTATTGGCGCCGTCATTGCCGTTATCCATATTGACGCGGAAAACCTGGCCACCCAGATCCGCGAAATACAGATAGTCCGCGAAACCGTCAAAGTCCAAATCCACCACTGAAATGCCACCCGGCACGGCCCAGTCCATGCTGTCCACCGTGGTATGAGCCAAACCGCTATTGCTGCCTTCGTTACTTGCGGACCAGATAAGCTCGCCGGTGGTCGCGTCGACCATGAACACCGCCCTGCCAATATCGTCTTCGCTGCTTCTCTGGCCGCCCGTGTCGTGATCCTCGGGGCTGTATCCGCCACCGAAGACCAAAACCGGTTTACTAGCACCACCAATTTTAACCTGAGTCAGGGTGGGCGTGGACCAGGTCTGCCCAAGCAGGGAGAAGCCGGAATCCGCGTCACCGTCGTACCCACCGTTGATCTTCCAAAGCATCTCCGGACTATCTATATTACTGACGTCCAAACCAAAGTAGGCGTCCCCGCCACGCCTCATGCCGCCGTAGATGTAGACACTTTCCGCATCCCCGGTTTTATCGCCGCTGGCATCTCTCTCGGGACGGCGCCAGGCGATCCAGGATCCGTCGAGACCATAAGGTTCGCGAATATTGCCTGGCTGGAGCGGCGGTTCGCTGACAAAATCATGCGCCTTTTCAAGCAGCTCCCCGGGCATGAACGTAAACTTCTCGGACCCATCCTCGGGATCCACGGCGTGCAACATCCCTCCATTGGTGGAGACAAAAATATAGTTTGTCTGAGAGGAGGGATCGTCCGCATCACCACCCTCATAGTTAACCAGAAGGGGCACACTATGCAGCGGGTCAGCCCATAACGTTTTTAACGCCTCGTAGACTTCCTGCTTGGAATCAAAGGCATCGTCCGCGGTGTTCGGAATACCAAAGCTCTCATTGGTGGTTATACTGTCGTCGTCGACTTCCGCCTGCGTTAGTTGGCTGATTGACTCGGAACCGTCATCGACGAATATCTTTCGGTTATTCAACTGACTGCGCGCACCACCTTCACCAGCATCGAAACCATCGGTTTCAGGCGACCACCAACTTCTTGAGAAATTACTGAAATAACCGGTATCGGAATCAACCGCATCGGCGTTGTTAACGTCACGAATCACGTTGCCGTCCAGCTCGTAACGCTTCAGATTACCTTCCCATACGGAACTTTTGCGCGGCTTGAAGACTGAATAGTACAGCTGGTCGAGGTGCTCCAGGCGATTCATCTGGTTGACCGCAACACCTGGAGAAGTAATGGCCTTAGACTCTTCATCAATAAGCTTAAGCTGATCGATAAATGCCTGAGCCAGAGCATCGGCGGAATCCGCGTTGTATGTCGCGCCGCCACCGGCGGCGGACACGCCGGACATACGGCTTTCGTACGCCCCCATGTATAGACCGATGTTTGAGGTCAACACCTTGCGCCCTTTGGGGTTGTTGTCGCTTTTCAGAGCCGCTGCAATTTGTCTTTGGCACGCATAACTGCCTGAGATTGAACCTCCATCCGAGCAGTTCCAACCAAGATTATCGCTGCCGGAGCTCGGCGCGCCGTCCGTCATAACGATGACATGATTCGACTCGCACTGGTTTTGCATATTCATGGGCGAAACGTAATTACCGTTACCGTCGACTATCGGCGCCTCTTCCAAACACGTTGTCTGTGTGGAACATTGTTTTTCAGTGCCGGTTTGCGTGTACTGGTAATACTGCCCACGATACCGCGCGCAATCGTTACGATTGGTATTGCAGTAATTCACTCTTTCCCACTCGTAGACAGGGACATCCTCGCAGGTTTCATCGACCTGCTGTTGCAGACAAACTTGCGGATCCGCATCGCGTGAGCTGCCGCTATAGTCACCATAAACGGGGCTAAGGCCCATCATATAGCGGTACATCTCGTAATAGGCCTCGGATGTCGGCGTACCACCCTCCGGGTCGCCCCCGTACTCGCCATCTGAATTTAATTCGGCGACTTTTCGCTTAAGGAGGCTGCGATTGGACGAAGTGGTTTCAACCACGGGCACCATGATATGACCGCCATCCGTCTCGCCGCGCCGGAAACGACTAATACCAACGCGAACGTCCTCGGGGATATCATCAATCATGATGTTAAACGCGCGGACCAACATAGCGATGCGACGGTTTTCAGCGTCGTTACACCAGTTCGCCCCATCCGACTGCTCGCAGTTACGCATACTCCCAGACGTATCCAAAAGAATCATCACATTGGCGATATTTTGATTCTGCGAGTCATCCGCGTTGGCACGAGCAAAGAATATCTCCGTATCATCGGCGTATAGCGATGTCGGGGCGAGCAGCATCACGAGCCACAATAGCGTCGCCCTGAATATGAAATTACCCATCATCTTCTCCTCTCACCCCGATCTTTATTCGATGTCAGAAGACGGCTTTAGAGCCCGCTTCAGTGCTTCTTGCATATGGTGGTTCTCGACAGCCAGGTCAGGCAGCTCACTGTCGCCCAAAATGCCAATCTTGTACTCGACCAGCTGAGCCCCACCGCCACTGCTACCGATCTGATAACCATCAATAGGGGCGAAACCGTTCACCTTGCTGTGCGACTCAGCAACAACCAGACCGCGGGAGTCGAGTGTCTGATCTTGGCCACAGGCGCCGCCTACGGTCTGACTGGTCATGGTGATGCATCGCGCAATGGTTTCGCCAAGCAGCAACTTCTGCATCACCTCATCGTCACCGCCGAGCTCAATAAACGTTGCCGTGATCGCCGATTCAGCCCCTTCGAATGCCATGGCATCAATCTGGGTGCCGGTGGCGATCTTGGCACTGAACATGCTGGTTTTCATGGCCGTTATGCCCATAACCGAAACGATCACCAACACAAACAGGGCGATTAACAAAGCGGCGCCTCTCTGCCCGCTACTGTTGACGGGATGTACACCTGTCATCAGATTTTGCTCCATGGATAATTGCGCAACGTTATCGTGGTGGAAAACTGCTGATAAAGGGTTTGGCTGGTATCGACATCTCTACTCGTATCCAACAGATAGAAAGTTTTTTCCGGGCCGCTTCCCAGCGCCGGCGCGTTGTTTTCAAGCAGCATCGCGACCTTCACTGCGAGCACCAGATGCCCGTTGGTAAAGTGCGCGGAAAGCTCATCGGCGGGTACATACTGGCTAGCGAAAGCGACTTGATCATTGGGGCTCGTATCCAGGCCGTATAGAACCTGGAAGCTTTCCACACCGTCCAGCAACGTTACCCCGGAGGTTAAAGGTACGGCTTTATTGCCACGACACTTGAGTTTTTTGTCGTCGTCGACCCAGTAAGTATTGACGATTTCGGACCGGTTCACGGCGGCGGACGGATTACCTTCGCAGTCCCTGAAACCGTGGTAGCTTATAGTGAGACGATCATTGCCATCGTTGCCGCCATCGGAGGCGCCGGGAATAGACGGCGGCGAGGCATTGAGCACGGGGTCTGGCGCCGCTCCCACGGACAGATCGTGGAAACCGGCCATGCGTACGTCCTCAACGATAAAGCGCATCGCCAGGTAACCCTGCTCCTGCAGCTCCGATTCGCCCTGCTGCAATTGGAATACGCGCTGATTGGTGGTGAAAAGTGATAATGCTGCCCCGGTGATCAACAAGCCCAGAGCCATGGCGACCATCAACTCGACCAGGCTGAAACCCGCTTCGCGGCGATGCATTTTCATCGGGCGACCTCCATGACAACGCACTCTGTATCTTCGCCAACTGCCACCCCATCGTCCTGATCCAGACAGTCACTCGGGGTTTGGTCATTCCAGGCTACAATCACACAACTGGATGTAGCGCCGGTCATCGTGCATGGCATTACCACGATTCGTCCCGCCGGCAGGGTGTTAGCGGCTTGCCAGGACAGCATGTCGATGTCCCAGTCAGCCATATCACCGGACGAGCACGCCTGGGTCACACACGCAGTCGGATTATCCGGCGCGTCACCGGCGTCGGAGGCGTCCTCGTTCCAGTTCTCCTTATCGAGATAGGACGCGCGGGCATCGGGGTTCGCCAGTATCCGCTCCAGAGCGTCGCGACCAATAAAGGTGGCGGATGCGCGCAGGTGGGCCTCTTCCGAGCCTTTCAGGGCATTGAGCTGCAGCCCGGCATAGCCGAGCACGCCAATGGCGAGTACCAACAGTGCGATCAGTATTTCCACCATGCCCACACCGCTCTGACGTTTACCGTTCGCTCTCATCCCGATACCTAGCTGCATGTAATGGCTGTGTTTTCGACGGTGCCGAACAGGCCGATCCTGATCCGCCGTCCGCTTTCATCGGTGCGGTCGTCACAGATCTCAAAGGTAGCCCCCGCGCTCATCATGCCCGACGGCGTAAAGATCAGAGCACCGCTACCACTGGACTGGGTGACCGTCACACTGCCGGAAGGCGTAAAAGTCTGATCGGTTTCAACGGTGCCCGGGCCATACTTGATTCGCCAGCCGTCGCTCCAGGAAGAGCCGCTTTCCTCCAGCGTCACATTGACGCGCAGATTCACCGCCTGAGCACGGGCCGTATTCACCGCCGTGATGAAATCAGCGGCGCTGCTTCTCAGGGCGTTATTCGCCATCAGGTTTTGAAACGACGGCACCGCCAGCGCCAGCAACACACCGGCAACAGCGATCCCGATCATCAACTCGATAAGGGTGAAGCCCCCGTTTTTGAACCGGGCGTCAGCCACCACAGCGCACTCCAATCTGATTGCGGAGAGCACACTCTAGCAATTGTAAAACCGTCCACAACGAGACTTAGACGAGCGGTCACTTGGCGGCAATAAACGGCATAAGCGGTTGATACACGGGGCTTTTTACGAAGATAAGCTGTGACGCTATTCGCACTTTTTCATTATCTATAGGGTCAGTCTTTTATACGCCATAGCCACGTGTAAAACAGCCCCGCCCCAGGCGGGCAAGGTGGCGGGCGGAGGCTTGGCGGGAACGAGAGGTCGGGTTCAGACCCGCAGGGCGCGGGGCATGGAGAAGCGGATGTTCTCTTCGCGGCCGGGGATCTCGTGGGCGTCTTCGCCCCCCAGTTCACGCAGGCGGGCGATCACCTGGTGAACCAGTTCCTCGGGGGCGCTGGCGCCGGCGGTGACGCCCACGGCCTTTTTACCTTTGAGCCAGGCCGGGTCGATCATAGCCGGGTCATCGAGCAGATGGGCGGGGGTGCCGCAGCGCTCGGCCAGTTCGCGCAGGCGGTTGGAGTTGGAGCTGTTCACCGACCCCACCACCAGCACCAGCTGGCATTCCAGGGCGAGCTGGCGCACCGCGTCCTGGCGGTTGGTGGTGGCGTAGCAGATGTCCTCGCGTTTGGGGCCAAGGATATTGGGGAAGCGCTGGCGCAGGGCATCGATGATGCGCGCGGTGTCGTCCACGCTCAGCGTGGTCTGGGTGACGAACGCCAGGTTGTCCGGGTCGGTGACTTCCAGGCGGGCCACGTCGGCTTCGTCTTCCACCAGGTACATGCGCCCGCCCTTGGCGGTATCGTACTGGCCCATGGTGCCTTCCACTTCCGGGTGGCCCTGGTGGCCGATCAGAATCGCCTCGCGGCCTTCCTGGGCATAACGGATCACCTCCATATGCACCTTGGTGACCAAAGGGCAGGTGGCGTCGAATACCTGCAGGGCGCGCTGCTCGGCCTCGTCCTGCACCGCCTTGGAGACACCGTGGGCGCTGAAGATGACGATGGCGTCGTCGGGCACTTCTTCCAGCTCGTCGACGAACACCGCGCCGCGCTCGCGCAGGCCGTCCACCACGTAACGGTTGTGGACCACTTCGTGGCGCACATAGACCGGGGGCCCGAATACGTCCAGGGCACGATTGACGATATCGATGGCCCGATCGACGCCGGCGCAGAAACCGCGGGGGTTGGCGAGACGGATTTGCATAGAAGGACCTGCTTGAAATGTGGCCGTAGTATACGCGCCCGCACCGGGGCCCGACCAGGAGGTCAGTTCAGGCGGACGGCCTGCTCCGGGGCGTCGTGCTCGACGGCGATGATTTCCACCTCGAAGGTGAGGTCGCGGCCGGCCAGCGGGTGGTTGAAGTCCACCGTGACCCAGTCGTCGTCCAGTTCGGCGATCACGCCGGGCAGCTCGGCGCCGGCGGCGTCGGCGAAGTTCATCACCGTGCCCACCTCCACTTCGTCGGCGCTGAAGGTGCTGCGCTTGAAGTGCTGCCGGTTCTGCTCGTTGTAGTCACCGAAGCCGGAGGCGGCGTCGATGAAGACGCTGCGCTTATCGCCGGCCTTGAGGCCGAGGATGGCACGCTCGAAGCCGGGCAGCAGGGATTCATCGCCCCAGGAAAAGGCCGCCGGTTCGCCGCCGTAGGTGCTGTCCATTTCGGTGCCGTCCATCAGACGCACGGCGAAATGCAGGGTAATGCGGGTCTGCGGACCCGCGCGCAAGGTGTCAGTCATGGCCGCGACGGCCTCCCAGCAGCATGTCGAGAATGATCAACGCTGCCCCAATGGTGATGGCGGTATCGGCAAGATTAAAGGCCGGGAAGTGGTAATCACCCCAATAGAAGTCGAGAAAGTCGACAACGTGGCCGAGCACCACCCGGTCGTAGAGGTTGCCGACGGCGCCGCCGAGAATCAGCGCCAGCGCGGCGCCCTGCATGCGCTCGTCGCGCAGTTTGCGCATCCAGCCCAGGATCAACACCACGGCGATCACCGCCACGGCGGCGAAGAACCAGCGCTGCCAGCCGCCGGCACCGGCCAGGAAGCTGAACGCCGCCCCGGAGTTGTAGGCCAGCGTCAGGTTAAAGAACGGCAAGACGTCCAGCCGTTCATAGAGGTCGAAGCGGGCCACCACCCAGTGCTTGCTGATCTGATCCAGCACGATCACCAGGCCGGTGAGCCACAACCAGACCAATTGCCCCCCGGTACTCGGTTGCTCACGCATAGTGGCGTTCCTCGCCGTCACCGTCCAGGTTGGTGACGCAGCGGCCACACAGCTCGGGGTGGTTGGCATCGGTGCCGATGTCGGGGCGGTGATGCCAGCAGCGCACGCATTTGTCGTGCGGCGACGGGGCGACCCGTACTTTAAGCCCGGCCACGGCACTGTCCGGCAGATCCGCCGGGGCGTCCGCCAGTGGCGCCAGGGTGGCGGTGGAGGTGATGGTCACGAAGCGCAGCTCGTCGCCCAGGCGACCCAGCAGGCCGGCCAGTCGATCGTCCACGTACAGGGTGGCGTCGGCGGCCAGGTTGGCGCGCAGTTCCTTGCGGTTGCGGGCCTCTTCGATGGCCTTGTTGACCGCCTGCTTGACCGCCTGCACCTGGTCCCAGAACGCCAGATCCATCTCCGCGTCGGCCGCCGGCGGGAAAAGCCCGTCGTACCAGGTGGTCAGGAACACGGATTCGGTACGCTCACCGGGCAGCAGCTCGAAGATTTCCTCGGCGGTGAAGCTGAGGATCGGCGCCATCCAGCGCACCAAGGCCTGGGCGATGTGGTAGAGCGCGGTCTGGCAGGAGCGCCGCGCCAGCGAATCCGCCGGCGTGGTGTACTGGCGGTCCTTGATGATGTCCAGGTAGAAGCCGCCCAGCTCGTTGCCGCAGAAGTTGTGCAGGCGCTGAT
>JBFJUC010000037.1:0-13784 GCA_041624875.1 Alcanivorax sp. | reverse complement strand
TTCTGGCTGAATGTGCCCGTGGGCCTGCTCGCCCTGCTGGCCGGGCGCACCCTGATTCCGCCCGGAGACCGGGACTCACGCCGAACCCTGGACTGGCCCGGCCTCACCCTGCTGGTGCTGGGTCTGCCCGCCGCGCTTTACGGTGCCATGATGATCGGCGCCGAAGAAATCGACGCACCGGCTGTCACCGCATTGGCCATCGGCCTCACACTGATCATCGTCTTCATGCTCACCGCCACCCGCACACAGCCCCCACCGATTCTGGACCTGCGGCTGCTGGCGATCCGTCGGTTCCGCGCCGCCACCGCCACCTGCGGCCTGACCGGCGCCAATATGTACGCCGGACTTCTGCTTTTGCCGCTGTACTTCCAGACCAGCGCCGGCTTCGACGCCACCACCACCGGCCTGCTACTTCTGACCCTGGGCCTCGGCAGTGCCCTGGTCCTGCCGATTGCCGGTGCTCTTACCGACCGCCACGGCCCGGGCCGCGTAAGCCTCGCCGGCGTCGCACTACTGGTAGTGACCACCCTGCCCTTCCTGTTCCCGGGAACCCTGCCTTTGACTATGCTTTTAGCCTTGCTGATCTTGCGTGGCGCCGGCCTCGCCTTGGCACAGATGCCTGCCATGACCGGCGCCTACACGGCGGTCTCGGCCCGACAGATGGGCGACGCCACGACCCTGGTGAACATCGTCCAGCGTATCGGCGGCGCCTTAGGCGCCATCACGGTGGTGGTGGTGCTGACACAGACCGGGGACGCTTATCGGTGGGCGTTTGCGGGGTTGCTGATAATTGCCTTGCTGAATGTGATCCCCGCGCTCGGCATGTTCTCTGGGCGCGAAGCAATGACGCGATCTTAAAGCGCGCGAGTTCGTCCAATGCGAGCACCCTCCATGGATTGACAATCTTTGCCAGCGGCCTAGCTTAGACTCAACCCTTATCTCAGGAGAGTGAGCGTGCAAATCTCATTGCCCCCAAACTGGCGCACCTGCGTGAACAGTTGCAGGAAGGCATAGCACAACTGGATCAGGGCGACGGAACCCGCGTCATCAACAAAGCCGGCCTGGATGAACTGTTCGAAGACCTGAAGGCACAATGACATTTCCCGTACTGGTCATTTCTCCCGCCGCCCGGAAGGATTTGCGCGCTATTCACCCGTACGGAATACGATACTGGGGCAAAACACGACCCGAATTCCCGGGCGAGATCCGCAGCCTGCCGGCGTCCAGTTATGTCATTACAGAGGAAACGCCTGGAGATCATTCGGGCTCTGCATATCAGGCGGGATGTTATCCGGCATCTTTGACCCATTGGCGACGTATTTGCCTAAACGTGGTCAGGTTTTCTACCACCTCCGAGGCACCAAAAGAACCAGGCCTTCTCCAAGGCAACAAGCGAGACCAGACACCGTGACTCTTTGTTCGCATCACCAGCACCCTGCTCAACGTACTGAAAGTCAACGACGGCCAGATCGGCCTTACCACCATGTGCATTGGCTTGGACCAGGGTATTGCTACGGTGATTGAGCGGGTTTAAGACTCCGCTTTATTTACTGTTGGTGATATGAAGAAGCCCCGGCGGGTTTTTCCGTCGGGGCTTTTTTACTTTCTGCTCTGGCGCACAGCGGAATCTAGACAGTAACGCCTAAACCTTACATCTTCAGGCACCTAAAAATAACCAGAGCCACAATCGAGCTCAGTCTTTATAAGCATGCGCAACCATACTAAATTGGCGCAATCTTCATCGTCCATGCATCACCCCAAACCGCCACCAGAATTATTGTAATAATATTTTAGCTCAATTATATTCTCATCTTTCGCTATTCTTTTTACCTCATCCATCAAACTCTCACTTCTGGCTTTCTCATCAACCATCATCCAGAAATGAGCCGCTATAGCATAAGATTTTTTAAACTTGGACTTTTTAAACCCCTCTAATGCTTTACCATAACTTGCTCTTGCCGACTCTATCTCCCCAAGCTTGAACAGAATAAATCCTGACGTGGCCGCAAAGGTAAAGAAATCTTTTGTCTCCAAATCATCGATATTCAGTTCAGACAAAATCTCTAAAGCTTTTATGGACTTATCGTTAGCTGCTAGCGAAAAAGCATAATTATTGATCGATAAAAATTCATCGCTAGAAAATCTATAAGCGTAGCTGGATAGTTTTTCTGCAAGTTCAAAATCCGCAAGTGCGACAGAGGCAACATAAGACCCATGCATGCCGGGAGCTGATGAAAAGGGCTGGAAACGAGCCCAATCCACACAATGCCTCGCGGCAATATCGAGCCTACCCTCGTTGTAAGCCGAAATGGCGTCAGCCTCAAAGTCGCCGTAAAATACAGGCTTATTACCTATACGAAAATTCTCTCTAGATGCCAGCCATTCAAGTTGCGCAAGAACGTTCTCATTCGATATAGAGTCCACTACGGAAACGGCGCTTTTTTTTGCTTTTTTATGAGACCCTGAAAGTGATTCCTTGGTAGCAACAGTCGCGCCAATCTCAGACCAAACGGAACTCTTTCTTAATCTATTCGGCGAGGCCCTAAAAGCCTTAAATATTCTATCTTCATATTTGGACAAAGAGCCAGACTGCTGAGCAATTGCAACCTCACTAACAGCAATAGAAAGATCACCTGTCTCCTCGAACGACCTCCTTAAAACCTCAAGCGACTTACTCCTATCGCCAAAATGAAGAAATGCTCGCGCCGCACTCTTCACAACAAAAGCGGATTTTTTTGCAAGCTCAGCCGCCACCTGCATAGACCTTAAGGAAGATTCTGTCTGGAATGAGAGCGCATAATAATAAGATAGATCTAGCCAAGCGAGAGGATCCATCGAGTTATCAGAAAGATACTTTCTTAGCTTACCTATAGCGCGATAAACATTTTCCTCCTCATCCAAAGAAACATCTGGAACAACAACACAGTCACCACGCAGAAAAGATTGTGCAATATCTTTCTGAATGGCCCCTGAAGAACTTTCGTTTAAAACGAACTTAGCCGCCTGAATGGCAAGTGGATTACTCCAGTCGCCATAAATAGAGGCAGCAGAAATAAAATCTATTGCATTATAGAGGCCACCTGCTCGTTGCCAGTCTCTCTCTAGAGATAAATAACGAAACTGGTCAGCCCCCCTTTTAGGAAGAGTTGCTCCTATGCTGCCACCCATCGACAATATGGCGCTACTACTGTTTAGCCATCTTGGAAGCAATAATCTATCAAAATCTTTTGTCCCACTCATGACGAGAAACTCGCTTTCCTTGATAAGGTAGAGAACTTTCCGACATACCGTTGTGCATCAATAGCACTGGGCTTCCCTCTACGACCTTTAGGGCCACGACGTTCTGGATCAGGAAAGCACAGCTCTTCACATAGCAACAATATATCTTCTGCTAAAACTGGAACTCGATCTGAGACACTATCCCTTAAATCCCCCAAACACTCATAGAAGGCTGACTCCAAAAACGGTAGCGCGGTATGAAAGCCCATACCACGAAAATCCACACCCTTGCTCCTACATTTCGCATTCAAAATTCCATTTAGAGGAACGCCAAGAAAGTGGAAAAAAACAAGGGAACCAAGCATATAAAGGTCAAATGCATACCGGTGCTCAAAGCTAGAAGCTGATACGCCGAAATGAACCTCTATAGGGGCGTAATTAACATCACCAGCAAAAATATACTCATCCCAATAAAAAGGCTTATTCTTGTCAGATGCTCTACCTAGATCGGATATCTTTGCTAAATCGCCATCAAAGACAAGCACATTAGATGGCTTTAGATCTTGATGAACAATTTCGGCCTGATGAAGCTGGAAGACACCCAATGCCGCGTTATAGAGCATAGCGAGCGCCCAGGCGGCATCGACTTCCCCCCTATCCATTCTAGCCTTGCGGAGATCACCTTCGCTGGCTATTTCAAAGATAATATATGGCACATCAGGAAATAAGGATGGAACTCCAGAGTTAACTGATCCATGAGCCAGAGGAACGACAACCCTTGACATTCGGCTTCCAGCACATTTCTCATAAAGATCTTTTTCGAAATGATATTCCTGCAAGCATCGCTCCAGCTCTTTCGTCCAATCTTGGCCAGTATGGTGAATCCTCGAAAAGTCCAGCGCCTTCATGAACGCACTTTGTCCATCTCTTTCCACTCTATACTGTGTGCAAAAAGATCCACCAGTCCCTTGAACTGATGGCTCAATAATTTGGGATACGACCCAGCCACCCTCTAGCTGTTTGCCCTGCAAACTTTGGCTAGGGTTGCTGTCGTTATTTATAGTATTCGACATTCCTTTATCCCCCATATCGTCTTTACTTCATATCGGCATATACGACCAAGACTTACCTTTGTGTAATTGTGGCTTACGATTTTCTATATGATGACATTTTTCTATAAACCAGCTATCCCCGCTGCCCGCTAGCAAAAACCAAAATTTTGCTCGTGTCATTCCAACATAAAGTAACCGCACCTCTTCTTCCAAGCGCTCTTCTTTTAAACCGCCTAGGCACGACAAAACTACTGTATTAAACTCTAGCCCCTTACTTCTTTGACGAGTGAGAAGCGCCACGCTGCTGGTACGGGAGTCGTATCGCTTCTTTTCGACGGAGTTTTTTAACCAAGTGTAGCGAACGCCACCATTGTTCAGAGCCTGTTGCAGAATCTTCGCTTGCAAATGGTAGCCGTAGATCACAGCGATGTTATTCAGCGGCTGGCCGCTCTGGTGCCATCTCCGGATGCGGCGGGGGATGTAGTGGGCCTCGTTGCTGAAGTTGTCGAATGTACGGAACTGCGGCTGTGGCCCGCTGGTACCGGCCACTTCCTGGGCGATCAGGGGAATATGGTCGTCATCAGCATCCTCGGCTTGCCGGAAGTCCTTGGCGAAATCGTACGCAAAGCTAAGGATCTCCCGGGTGTTACGGTAGTTAAGTCTCAGGATGGTGGTACGGCCACGAGCCTCAATGCCTGCGCTAGACAGCGGGAACTTCAGGCTACGCTTTTTGTAGATGGACTGGGCGTCGTCGTAGAGCAGCAGCAGGGAGTTGGTGTCCGGGTCGATCATCTGCACGATGAGCTTGAGCCATTCCTGTTCGAAGTCGTGGCCTTCGTCGATCATCACCGCGCTGTATTGGGCGCGGGGTATTTGGTCTTTGTCCATGGCCTGGATGACGGTTTCTACTTCCCTCTCCCAGTAGGGTGCGTCACCTTTAATCATGTCCACGTTATAGGTTTTACGTTGCAGGCCGCACCATTCGTGGAAGTGGTGGACCTGTACTGTCTCTTCGATACCTTTCTCGGCGATGAAGCTGCGCAGCCGGGCGGCCAGGGTGATGTTGAAACACAGCACCAGGATGGGCTTGGTGACGGCCTGAGCCAGGTGCAGGCAGCGGTAGCCAAGGATCAGGGTTTTGCCGGAGCCGGCAACGCCGTGGATGACGCGGTGGCCGTCGCCCATGCTTTTGGCGAGCTGTTCCTGTTGCAGGTCCATAACGCGCACGATATCGGGTATAACCAGCTCTTTCTCCTCGTTCGTTTCTTCACCGACCGGGTCTTCGTCCTGGTCGCCTCCGCCAAATAGATTCTGCTGCGGAGTGTTAATGCGGATTTCCGGGAAGAGCTGCCAGCGGATGCGGTCGATCTGCGGGAGGGTCAGCTTTTCGCCGAAGGCGTATTCGAACATGCCCCAAAGCCGGGCCTGGAACGCTTCCGGGTCGGCAGTGGCGGTCATTTCGTCTTTGCAGATCAGGCGGTGCGGGGGGCAGCACCAGTTCCTGGTCCGCCTCCGAGATGGCCTCGTTCCATTGCTTGCGCGTGATGTTGGGGAAGACCACCCCATAACCCCACGGAAAACAGAGCTTACCCTTGAAGCGCCCGTCGTTCTGCATCAGGTGCGGGTCGCGCTGCAGGCGGTTTATGGCCACCAACGCGCACTGGCGCGCCTGTTCCAGGGGATTGCTGACGGTTTTAAGGCCCTGCTGGGTATAAATCTCAGCGTCACGCGGGGCGAGGCGCTTGAGGGTGTCCAGCTTCCAGTCTTTGACCTCTAGAAACAGCAGGCCCCGGCCGGGGTGCAGGATGATGTAGTCGGGGTAGCGGCGCTGGCGGCCCAGAGGAATGTCGTACCAGACGGTGTAGTCGTCCTCGAGCAGGCTCTCCAGGCGTTGGCCCAGACGCCGTTCGCCGGATGTCATGCCGCGAATAGTGCTGAGGCTTGGAATCACCGTGGCCATGAGGGTCAGCCCCGGCGAGCGACAGCTTCGCAGGCGTTGATTTTAGGGCCCATGGCGGGCCGGCGGGTGCGCTCGCGGACAGACATCCCTTTCCCCTGTATCACTGTTTTCTTCGCCTTGCCTCTCCGGGCCGGCGGTTATTATTTTGTGATGCAGGTCCGAAATTACACCATCTTGTGGCGCGAATGAAAGCAGAACGAGCGGCTGCTGCTGCCGAAGAAGGGTTAATCGGGCGCCAGCTCAATCTCTGGCCCGGGGCCGGACGAGACAGTGCTTTCCGTATTCAGATCCATGACGACCAGGTATTTCCTTCTCTGGTTTGGCCGCTCACTCAGGGAAAGCTGGGCGGACTGGCCTTGCTCCAGGCTCCAATAAACGGTTTGGAAATGCTCTACCGTCTTGTTCATACCTTCAAACCAAAGCAGTAGCTTCTCCCACACAGTGAGGCTGAAGGTATCCAGCTCGGGTTCGCCAAATCGCTGCTCCATGGCCTCCCTCTGCTGCCGAAGGTAATGCTGTTGCGCCTCTTCGGTGTCAAAGGCCACGGCGTGGCTGACTGATGCAACGGAGCCTTCGTTGCATCGGTAGACGCTGATTTCACGTGTCCGGGTGCCTGTCCGCTCAAATCCCAGCATGCCCTGACGGGTCATTTCCTCCAGCGGCAAGCCAGGTTCGGCGCCACGGGCCACTTCCATTTCATAAATAGCGTTGCAGGAATCACCAGGAGTGACGCCCAGAAATAAGTCTGCAGTGGAGAACTGAGGCAGCAACACCAATACAAATAGACAGACTGTTAAACCGTTTCCTGCCTTGACGTCCATTCAATCGGTCAACTCCGTCAACTGAGCCACATCACAACCAAGCACCCTGGCCCAGGAGCGCAGGGTCTCAATGTGAGGCTTGTTCCCCATCTTTTCAGCCTGAGCCACGGCCCCCTGGGTCACACCCAGCTTCTCGGCCAGTTGCGCCTGAGAAAGACCGCGATGCTTGCGCCATGCAGCCATAGGGCTGATGTTTTTCTCAATCATCAGGGCCACGACCTCGTGCGGAATAGTGACGCGACCATCAGCGTCAAGCAGCGCCTGATACTCATCGAACGGCACCACGGCATAGAGTGGGTTGCCACTGGCATCGCGAATAATCTGCGCGCTGCCTTTTGCCGCCTCAGTATGTCCGCTCATCTCGCTTTTTCACCTCTTGAACCGTAATGATCCGTACACCGTCGTTACCGACCCGTAGGCGGTAGCCCGCCTTGTGCCCCTTTAACGCCTTGACGTTCGCCGTATTGGTTGGGCAGCTATCCAGACGCCGAACAGCCGCAAGAATCGCCTTGCGCTGTTCTCCGGCTGGATCTTCCTGAGCTGCTTAATAGCTGTTTTCGTCCAATCAATGCTGTACATCTGCCGTTCCTTGGCTTATTGACTTATAATATGAGCATAAAAATTAGATATCAACAATATTTTCTAATATTCCAGCAGCCTCTTCCTCTACATCCTCAGCCTTCGTCCGGAATCTCCGGGTCCACCAGCTGCGCGAGCTGAATCAGCGACTCCTGCCAGCCCTGATAACACATCTCCGCCGGGATCACCTCGGGCACGCCCTCCTGGACGATGTGCAGCTCGGTGCCGCCGAGCACTTCTTTGAGGGTGACGGTGACCTGCATCTCGCCGGGCAGGTTGGGGTCGTCGAACTGGTCGGTGTAGCGGATGCGTTCGTTGGGTTTGAGCTCCACATAGGTGCCGCCGAAGGTGTGGCGGCTGCCGGTGGTGAAGTTGGTGAAGGACATGCGATAGCCGCCGCCTTCGCGGACGTCGCTGTCGTGCATGGTGGCGGTGAAGCCGAAGGGCGGCAGCCATTTGACCATGGCGTCGGGGTCGGTGAAGGCGCGGTAGACGCGATCGGGGGTGCCGCGCAGTACGCGGTGCAGGCGGATGATCTGGCCGGTCATACATATTCTCCTTGGTTTCGGGTTGGTTCCCCCCTTGTCGCGGGCGGCGCGGTCATTTCGACATCCACTTACCCCATATGGGGTATGCGCGCCCTGCTCTGCCCTGGCTACTCTTGCCTCCATGGGGACGCCGGTGTCTGTCACCGGCGCATACGACAAGACGGAGCAGGACATGAAGAGACGTCATCTGATGGCGGGCCTGGGGGCCTTGATGGTGATGGGGGGATGCACGCCGTCCTCGCAGGTGGATAACGTGGCCGGCCAGGCCTCGGTGTATGAGGACCCGTCGTCCTCGGGCCGTGTTCAGGGGGTCGGCATCGAGTCCCAGGACGTGGTGGCGATGACCGACGAGATGATGCGGGACATGCTGTCCAACCGCATTCTGGCGGCGCGGGACGTGCCGCCGCGGATCATCATCGATAACGAGTACTTCAGGAACGAAAGCTCTTCGATCATCAACACCAACCTGCTCACCGACCGTCTGCGCGTGGAGCTGAACCGCGCCGCCAACGGCCGGATGGTGTTCGTGGGCCGGCACTTCGCGGACATGGTGGAGAAGGAGCGCGAGCTTAAGCGCGACGGCGCGGTGGACGGCGGCACCATCCGCCGGACGCAGGCCACAGCCGGCGGTGATTACCGGCTGGGCGGGCGCATCGCGTCCCTGGACGCCATGGACCGCAACAGCCAGACGCGCTCGCGCTACCACCTGGTGACGTTCGAGATGATCGATCTGGAGCTCGGCACTATTGTCTGGAGCGGCGCCTATGAGATGAAGAAGGCGAGCCAGGACAATGTGCTTTATCGCTAAGGCCGGGGCGCCGCTGGCCGCTGCGTTACTGCTTGCCGGTTGCGCCACCGGCCCCACCCAGTACGAAACCCGCGCCCTGGATCCGGATCAGCAGGCGGTGGTGGCGAGCAAACCCGCCGCGCTGCAGCCGCTGTACCGGAATCTGTTCGAGGAAGGCCGCCGCAACGAGGTGCTGAACCTGATGGAGATCGGCGCCGCCGCCTTCCACCAGGGGCACTACGATCTGTCCAAGGCGGCCCTGGATCGGGCCATCACCAATATCGAAAGCGTCTACGCCGATAACGACGCGGCCCACCGGGCACGCAGCCTGTGGTACGAGGAAGGCGAAAAGGACTTCAAGGGCGAGCCCTACGAACGTTCCATGGTGTTCTATTACCGGGGCCTGCTGTTCCTGCGCGACGCTGATTACGGCAACGCCCGCGCCAGCTTTATCAGCGGGCTGCTGCAGGACGCCTTCGCCGAGGAGGAGCAGCACACCACGGATTTCGCGGCGCTGATCTACCTGGCGGGCTGGTCGGCGAAGCTGGCCGGCAGCGACTCTCTCGCCAAGCAGCACTTCGAAGAATACCGGCAGTTCCGCCCGGACGGCCCGGTGCCCGCCGCCAGCGACAACACTCTGGTGATCGCCGAGACCGGCAGCGCCCCGCGCAAGCTGGCGGACGGCGTCGGCCATTACGAGCTGGTGTACCGGCGCGGCAAGCACATTCGCGCCAACGGCGCCCAGGTCGATGGCGGCGCTGCGCCGGTCACGCTGTTCCCGATCGAGGATGTGTTCTTCCAGGCCTCCACCCGGGGCGGGCGCACCGTGGACCGCATCATCGAAGGCAAGGTGGCGTTCAAGAAGAACACCCAGGCCACCGGCGACGTGCTCACCGCCGCCAGCGGCAACAGCGCGGTGGCCGGGTTGAGCATGGCCGCCGGCGGTGGTTTGGCGGCGGGTTTTCATACCGTCACCGCCATCGGCGTGGCGGCCCAGGGGCTGGCCGCGCGCTCGCGCACCCAGGCGGACACCCGCTACTGGCACCGCCTGCCGGACGGTCTTCATGTCACCACGATGCGTCTGGCGCCCGGCGCCGGCCCGCTGCAAGTCCGTTTCCTGGACGCCACCTCCCAACCCTTGCCGGACGGCACCGACACCGTGGCCGTGCATTTCGATGACCGGGGCAACGGCCTCGCCTTCGCCAGCAGCCGCCCCACACCAGAAGGAAAGCCACTATGAAAACTCTCGTCGTCAGCGCCTTGCTGGCCGCCGGCCTGTTAGTCACGGGCTGCCAAAGCAGCATGAGCAAGGAAGAGTATCAGCAGCGTACCGAAGAGACCGGCTATAACACCGTGATCTTCACCGACTACGCGCTCAACCGGCGCTTCAAGGACGGCCTCACCGGGCCGGACAACGTGATCCGCCTGTCGACCACGGGCCATGGCATCGAGCGCACCGACACCGGCACCTCCCAGGTCTGGGTGGAGCTGCGCAACCACACCGACTTCAACTACATGGTGGAAGCGCGTACGTCGTTTTACTCGCAAAGCGGCCGCCCTCTGGATGCCCGCCCGGTGTGGCGCCGGGTGTCGGTGCCGGCCAACGCCCGCGCCGTGTACGAAGAGAAGTCGGTCACCACCGAGCGGCTGCAATACCGCGTGGAAGTGAGGCAGGCACGATGAAAGCGCTCGCGCTCACCGCGCTGCTTCCGGCGCTGACGCTGACAGCATTGCCCGCTAGCGCCAGAGCCGCCGAGGACCACGACGCCGCGCCGATGATGGCGCCGGCCCAGGCACCACTCACCGAAGACGCCTACCGGGAGAAACACAAACCCGGCGGCCGGCAAGGCCAGGCCGACGCCATCATCGCCGCGTTCCGGGAACGCTTCGACCAACCGCGCATCGCGGTGTTCTGGCACCGCGCCCTGCCCGACCGGGTCAGCGACTGGCACAGCCGGCAACGGGTGGCGGTGGGCCAGAGCGCCCGGGTCTCGGGCCAGGCCGACGGCGAGAGCGTGGATCTGCAGGGCCAGGCCAGCGCCGGTGCCCAGCTGGAATACCGTGGCGCGGCGCCCGCCGAGGGCGGTAACCGTGCCGCGTTCGAGCTGCAGGACGGCCTGATCCAGACCTTCCAGGACGGCGGCGCGCGCATGATCGACCAAAGCCTGGCCCAGCGCCTCACCGACAACGCCCTGGAAGACGGCACCTTCTCGCGCCTGTCACCGGACCACGCCCGGTTGCAGATGCGTGCGCTCGCCGAGCACGCCGACTATGTGCTGGAACTCACCGCCGCGCCGGGCTTCGACCAGGCACCGGGCTACCGCGTGCGGGTGCTGTCCACCGCCGACGCCAGCGTGCTGGCCACCTTCGTGACCAGCGGTGAGCCACCGGAAGACGAACGCGAACACAGCTGGGTGGCCACCTCCAACGGCTACCAGAAACGCGAACAGCCGCTGTTACTCAGTGAAGTGGGCCGTGAAGTGGCGCTGCGCACCATGGAAAAAATGCGGCCCTGAGCTCGGCGCTACCGCACGAACAAAAGCCGGTCCGCTAACTGTTTTTAGTTTTGGCTTGTAACTGAAGAAGGGAACGAAAAATGACGATCAAATCCGTACTGCACGTTTTGGGGATCGTGCTGCTTCTGCAACTCACCGGCTGCGCGTCGCAATACCGGGAGCCGATGCCGTCCGGCGCGATCGGTGCCCAATTGATCACGCATAAAGGCTACCCGATGGTGTACGGCATTAACGCCGGCTCGGTGGCGGAGCAAAACGGCGAGCCCCGCCTCGGCGACCTGATTCTGGCGGCGGCGTCACCGCCGGCCGCGCCGGAGCAATCGCTGCAGGGCTACTCCGCCGTTCAGGCGGCCCGCATTATTCGCGGTCAGCCGGGCACCCCGGTACGCCTGCGGTTACAGCAGCAAAAAGGCGGTGAACCGCGCGAGGTGGTGCTGATTCGTGGCGTGCAGGGTTACGCCACCGCCGCCACCCTGACCGGCAACCCGGTGGATACCCAAACGGCGGCGGCCAGCGAGGCGCCAACCGCCAGCCCGGCGGCACCGGCCCAAGCACCGGCGGCGAATACCCTGGTGATCGCGAATAACTCCGGGACTTACTTGAGCCCTTACACCAGTGACGGCGTCACCGCTGAATGGGTGAACAAGGCGATCAACGCGAAGATGGGTTCGTCGGTGGGCTCCGCGGTGGGCGCGGCGGCCGGCGCCTACGCCGGACGCAAAGCCCTGGAAAGCGTTCCCGGCGGCAGCCTGCTGGGCAGCCTGTTCGGCGGCATGGCCGGCTCCAAGGCCGGTAAAAACGTGGGCCGCGACGCCGCCATCGAAGCCTCCGGCGGCTGGGATTACATCCGCCAGACTTCAGACCTGTCATTCCGATCGGTGGACGACATGGCCCGCTGGATGACCACGGTGCATGGCCAGAAAAGCAACTTCCAGGAGGTGATCAACGCCACCCTGCAGGTTTATCCGGAGCTTCAGCCGGCCCTGGTCAGCGCGCGCTGAGGGTTCGCACTGTTCTGGTATCCCGCCGAGTGGCTTGCGCCACTCTTTCGCGGGCGGGGCCCGCTCCTACAAGAAACGGGCCCCGCTCGTAGCCGATGAGCGTCAGGCGACGCCCTGGCTGCGCAGGTAGTCTTCGTAGCTGCCGTGGAAGTCGACGATGCCGGTGGGGGTCAGCTCAATGATGCGGGTGGCCAGGGACGACACGAACTCGCGGTCGTGGCTGACAAACAGCAGCGTGCCCGGGTAGTTTTCCAGCGCCAGGTTGAGCGACTCGATCGACTCCATGTCCAGGTGGTTGGTGGGCTCGTCCAACAGCATGATATTGGGCCGCTGCAGCATGATCTTGCCGAACAGCATGCGGCCCTGCTCGCCACCGGAGATCACGTTCACGGTTTTATTGATCTCGGTGGAGGAGAACAGCAGCCGGCCCAGGGTGCCGCGAATCACCTGCTCGTCGTCACTTTCCTTGCCCCACTGCTGCATCCAGTCGAACAGGTTGAGCTTGTCTTCGAAGTCGGACGCGTGGTCCTGGGCGTAGTAACCGAGGGTGGCGTTTTCCGACCACTTCACTTCGCCGGCGCTGGGGTCCAGGTCGCCTCTCAGGCAGCGCAACAGCGTGGTTTTGCCGACGCCGTTCGGGCCGATAATGGCGATACGCTCGCCCACTTCCACGCGCAGGTCCAGACCGGAGAACAGCTCTTCGTCATCGAAGCTCTTCGCCAGGCCTTTCACTTCCACCGCGTTACGGAACAATTTTTTGTCCTGCTCGAACACGATGTAGGGGTTCTGGCGGCTGGACGGCTTGATGTCCTCAAGCTTGATCTTGTCGATCTGCTTGGCGCGGGAGGTGGCCTGCTTGGATTTGGACGCGTTGGCGGAGAAGCGGCTGACGAACTGCTGCAGGTCGGCGATCTGCGCCTTCTTCTTGGCGTTGTCGGCGCGCTTGCGCTCCAGCACCTGGGTGGCGGCGGTCATGTACTCGTCGTAGTTGCCCGGGTACAGACGCAGCTCACCGTAATCCAGGTCCGCCATGTGCGTGCACACGCTGTTCAGAAAGTGGCGGTCGTGGGAGATGATGATCATGGTGCAGTCGCGCTGATTGAGCACGCCTTCCAACCAGCGGATGGTGTTGATGTCCAGGTTGTTGGTGGGCTCATCGAGCAGCATGATGTCCGGCTCGGAGAACAGCACCTGGGCGAGCAGCACGCGCAGCTTCCAGCCCGGCGCGATCTCGCTCATGGGGCCGAAGTGCTGCTCCACGGGAATGCCCACCCCAAGCAGCAGATCGCCGGCGCGGGATT
>JBFJUC010000036.1:0-14000 GCA_041624875.1 Alcanivorax sp. | reverse complement strand
GGTGGAATCCGCACAGTGCTTGTGCGGCGCCGATCCGCCAGCCGAAGGGTCCAAGCCGCGCCGACCACGGCCAACAGGGGGTTCCCGTCATTGCGCCGAGATTGGCACGGATTGCGCAAGCCCACCCTGCGCGCACCGGAATAAACCCATGGCCAGGACGGCTCCAACGACAGCAAGGTACGAGGTTGCTGAATGAGCAGCGTAGTCCGATTTACCCGCCGAAGCCATGCCGGCCAACGGCCCGACGCCCACATTATCCACAGCCATGAGTTCCGTTCGGTGTACCAGCCGATCCTGAGCCCGACCCATCAGAAACTGGTGGGCTACGAGGCCCTGGTTCGGGTTCGCCGCGAGGACCAGGCGATCTCCCCGGTCGACCTGTTTGCCGAGGCGGCGCGCCAGGACCAGACCCCGGCCCTGGACCGGCACCTGCTGCACCTGCATCTGGATAACTTTGCCGCCGAGGCCAAACCGGTGTGGCTGTTCCTGAACATCAACCCGGACACCTGCGTGCATCCGGACGCCTCGCTGCAGCGTCTGGCCGACAAATGCCACCAGAATGGCATTCACCCGGAGAAGGTGGTGCTGGAGCTGGTGGAAACCAGCTCGAACAACCCCGAGGCGTTGCTGGCATTTATCCACAAGGCCCGGTCCCTGGAGTTCCAGATTGCCATCGACGACTTCGGCGTCGGCGATTCCAACTTCGAGCGGCTCTGGCGCATCAACCCGCTGATCGTGAAACTCGACCGCAGCCTGCTGGTCAACGCCGAAACCAACAACCGGGCCCACCTGTTGCTCCAGAGTCTGGTCCGGATGATCCGCGAGAGTGGCAGCCTGGTGTTGCTGGAAGGCATTGAAACCCCGGCCCAGGCCCGCATCGCCCTGGCCACCGA
Organism: Alcanivorax sp.; assembly: GCA_041624875.1. Taxonomy (GTDB): domain Bacteria; phylum Pseudomonadota; class Gammaproteobacteria; order Pseudomonadales; family Alcanivoracaceae; genus Alloalcanivorax. The sequence continues at coordinate 13,107 of JBFJUC010000036.1, read as the reverse complement.
AGCCGACCTGCTGCAGGGCTTCCTGCTCGGCCAGCCCGATGCCATTGCCAACAGCGCTGTGGATAAGTCCGAGGCCCGGCTGCGCTCGGTGCTGGTGGATTCCGGGGAATGGTCGCTGCAGGACCAGCAGGACCAGAACGGCAACCTGCGCCTGCTGCGGTTCGAGATCATGGACGCTTGCCACGAACTGGCCCGGGGCCAGGATTTTCGCCAGTCCTGCCAGCGCCTGCTGGCCCTGACCGGGGTCAGTCGCTGCTTCCTGCTGGACGGCAGCGGCGTGCAGCAGGGCAATCTGGCCCACGCCCGCCGGGATCTGAACCGGGGCCGGTTCAACCCGCTGTACCACTCGGCCGGGGCGCGCTGGGAGCACCGGGAGTATTTCCGCAATGCCCTGGAACGGCCCCAGGACATCAACTGTTCCCGGCCCTACGTCGGTCTGCCCGATGCCAAGCGCACGGTGACTTTATCCACAAGCCTCTACACCGAGGCCGGGGCCCAGGTGTTTTGTGTCGACCTGCACCCGGACCAGGTGTTTTCCGGCCAGATGGCCTTCCCGTCGACCCTGTGAGCAGTTATCCACAGGCCCCGGTGGCCGCCCTGCCCTCAGAAATCGTCGGCCCGGTTCTGGGGTGAGGCGGTCAGGCCCGAGCCGCCGCCCAGGCCACTGGCCTGACGCTCCAGTTCCTTCTCCACCGCGTTGGCGGACTTGGCAAACCGCGCCAGCAGGTTGTACAGCACCGGAATGATGAACAGGGTCAGGGTGGTGGCGAACACCAGCCCCCCGAGAATGACCACGCCGATGGCGGCCCGGCTCTCGGCGCCGGCGCCGGTGGCGATCACCAGCGGCACCGCGCCGAACACGGTGGAAATGGTGGTCATCAGCACCGGCCGGAAGCGCAGGCTGGCGCCTTCCAGAATCGCGTCCCTGACCTCATAGCCGCGATCGCGCAGCTGGTTGGCGAACTCGACGATCAGAATGCCGTTCTTGGCCATCAGCCCGAGCAGCATGATGATGCCGATCTGGCTGTAGATGTTCAGGCTGATGCCCGCCCACCAGAGCGCCAGCAGCGCACCGGTCACCGCCAGGGGCACCGACAGCATGATGATCAGCGGATGGATCCAGCTTTCGAACTGGGCCGCCAGCACCAGGAACACAATCAGCAGCGCCAGAGCAAAGGTAATGAAGATCGCCGACGACGCTTCGGTGAATTCCTCCGCCATGCCTTTGTAGCTGAGACGCGCTTCCAGAGGCAGCGTCTCGTTGACGGTTTGTTCGATAAAGTCGATAGCGCGGCCCAGGTCATAGCCCTCGGCCATGTTGGCCGACAGGGTGATGGCGGGCAGCCGGTCGACCCGGCGCAGCTCCGGCGAGGCGCCCACGGTTTTCAAATCCACCACGCTGGACAACGGAACCAGCTCGCCGGCGTCGGTGCGCACGTAAATCGGATTGACGTCGTCGGGCACCCGCGCTTCGCTTTCGTTGGCTTCCAGCAGCACGTCGTACTCGCGGCCCCGGTCCACATAGGTGGACGCCTGCAAAGTGGCGAACATAGCCTGCAAGGTCTGGCCCACGTCCGCGGCGGACAGTCCGAAATCGGCGGCCCTCTCCCGGTTCAGTTCGACGTTGAGTTGCGGCTGGGTTTCCTCGTAGTTGGTGTCCACGCTGAGCAGGTTGGGGTTGTCCTCCATCGAGGCCATCACCGATTCGCTCCAACGCTGCACTGATTCGTAGTCCGGCCCGCCGATCACCACTTCAAGCTGCTGGTTGAAGGCGCTCTGCCCCAGGCCCGGCGGGTTCACCGCGAACGCGCGCAGGCCCGCCACCTGGCCCAGCTCGCCGCGCAGTTGCTGGACGATTTCCTGCTGGCTGCGCTGACGCTCGCCCCAGGGTTTGAGGCGGGTAATCATGAAGGCGTTTTCCGGCTGCCCCCGGAAGCCGACAATCGACAACACCCGTTCCGCTTCGCCGTTGTCGACCAGCGGCTGCATCAGCGCTTCCACTTGCCGGATGTGGTGGGTGGTGTAGTCAGAGGTGGCGCCCTGGGGCGCCGTGGCCGGCACGATGAAGACCCCCCGATCCTCGGTGGGCGCCAGCTCGCGGGGTGTCCCGGTGTAGGCGAGACCCGCCAGCACGCAGGTCAGCGCCGCCACGCCGAGCACCGGCCAGGGGTTGGCCAGGCAACGTTTCAAGCCCTTGGCGTAGCCGCTATTGAGACGCGCCAGGCTGCGTTCCAAAAGATGCTTGTTGTCATCTTCCTTGCGGTGACGGTGCAGCCAGCGCGAGCACAGCATCGGCGCCAGGCTCAGCGCCACCACGCTGGAGATCACCACCGCCGCCGCCAGGGTGAAGCCGAACTCTCCGAACAGGCGCCCCACGTCGCCGCCCATGAACGAAATCGGCACGAACACCGCCACCAGGGTCAGGGTGGTGGCGACCACCGCGAACGCCACTTGGCGCGCCCCCAGGTAGGCCGCCACCAGACGGGATTCCCCTTCGTCGATACGGCGCTGAATGTTCTCCAGCATGACGATGGCGTCGTCCACCACCAGACCGATGGCGAGGATCAACGCCAGCAGGGTGAGCACGTTGATGGAGAAGCCCAGCGCCCCCAGCCCCATGAACGCGCCGATCACCGACACCGGGATGGTGACTGCGGGAATCAAGGTGGCGCGCAGGTTGCCCAGGAACGCGAAGATCACCAGGATCACCAGGGTCATGGACAGACCCAGGGTGATCAGCACTTCACGGATCGAGGCGCGAATGAACAGGGATTCGTCGTAGTTGATGTCCAGGGCGATATCGGCGGGCAGGTTTTCGCGAATCCGCTCAATCTCGGCGCGCACATTGTCCGATACCGAGACCGTGTTGGCCTTGGATTGGCGGATGATGCCCAGCCCCACGGCGGTCTGGCCGTTGGCGCGCAGCTCGGTGTCGTCGTTTTCCACCCCCAGCTCCACCCGCGCCACGTCGCCCACCCGCAACAGGTAACGGCCCTGCTGACGCAACACCAGGTCGCGGAATTCCTCCACCGTGGCGAGGCGGTTGTCGGCGCGCACCGTGAAGCTGCGGCTGGAGGATTCGAGCCGGCCGGCGGGCAACTCCACGTTGTTGGCGCGCAGCGCCGTGGCGATGTCGTTGACCGCGATGCCATTGGCGGCCATGCGCTGGCGGTCCAGCCAGACTCGCATGGCGTAGCGACGCTCGCCGCCAATGTTGACCTCGGACACGCCATCCAGCACCGCGAAGCGGTCCACCAGGCTGCGTTCGGCGAAGTCGGTCAGTTCCTGGGTAGCCAGGGTGTCGCTGCTGAGCGTCACCCAGATGATCGGCCGGGCGTCGGAATCGCTTTTCGCGATCACCGGCGCTTCCGCTTCCTCGGGCAACTGATTGATAATGCGGGACACGGCGTCGCGCACGTCATTGGCGGCGATATCCAGATCCCGGTCCAGATCAAATTCCACCGAGGTGCGCGCCGAGCCAAGCCGGGAGCGCGACTCTATCCGGCTGACACCCTCCACGCCGGCGATAGCACCTTCCACCACTTGGATAATCTGGGTATCCAGCACTTCCGGGGCCGCGCCCTCGTAAGTGACTTCCACGGACACCTGGGGTGGGTCGATATCGGGGTACTCGCGGATCGGCAGCTTCATCAGTGCGCTGATGCCGAACACCACGATCAGCAGACTGACCACGGTAGCGAAGACCGGCCGCTTGACCGACACATCGCTGAGTACCATCAGGCCGGCTCCTCCAGGAGCGCGCGCTGGGACGGCATCAGGGCACCTTCGTCCTCCACCACCTTGACCGGCGCGCCACTGCCGAGGCGGCTGTGGCCATTAACGATCACCGGTTGCCCCTGGTCCAGGCCGGCGGTCACTTCGACCCAGCCGTCCCGGCGCCCGCCCAGGCTCACCGGCAGCCGTTCGGCGACATCCCCCTGGCTCACGGTGAACACGTAACTCTGCGCGCCCTGGGAGATCACCGCTTGCTCCGGAACCAGCAGCGCCGGATGTTCCGCCAGCAACACCGACACCTGCAGGAATTGCCCCGGGCGCAGCAGGGATTCGCTGTTATCCAACAGCGCCTTGACCGTGAGACTGCGGCTGGCGGCCTCCACCCGGCTGTCGAGCATGGCGATCTTGCCGCGGAACACCTTGCCCGGGTAGGCGTCGCTGGTGACTTCCACGGTGAGGTTCGGGCGGATCTCCGACAAGTAGCGTTCCGGCACCTGGAAGTTCACCTCCAGGTTGCGCACGCTGTCCAGCGTGGTAATCGGCGCGCCCACTTGCAGGAAGGCCCCTTCATCCACCTGACGCAGACCCACTACGCCGTCGAACGGCGCGCGCAGGGAATGATCCTCGAGGGCCACGCGGCTGGCTTCCATAGTGGCCCGGGCGGATTCCATGGTGGTTTTCAGGTTGACCACTTCGGCTTCCGAGATGGCGCTGCCGCCCACCAACCGCGACGCCCTCTGGTAGTCGGACAGCGCCCGCTGGTAATCGGCACGGGTACGATCGGTTTCGGCACGGGCGGCACGGTCATCCAAACTGACCAGCAGATCGCCGGCCTTGACCGCCTCGCTTTCCTGAAAATGGATTTTATCCACCCGGCCATTCACCTGCGTGACCAGAACAATGGCGCGGGTAGCGCGGGCGGTGCCGACCACTTCCAGGTTATCGCTCAAGGGCCGGCTGATGGCGGGTACCACATTCACCGTGGTCGCAGGGCGCTCCGGCGCGGCGGCCCTTTCGCCATCACTCAACCACCACCAACCGGCGGCGGCCAACACGGCGATCACCGCCAGGCCCGCGATCACTCGCAACATGGTTCTACTCCAGGCTTATAAGCATCCCGCAGCGTACACGGTTTCCGCCTGCCGCAGGATGAAAATTCGGATCAGCGGGAAGGAAAAGCGGGCCGGCGGACGCCGGCCCGGGCGAAGAGCGTCACACCATTTCGGCGCGCATCTTCTTCTTATCCAATTTGCCCACTGAGGTGCGGGGCAATTCGTCCACGAATACCACCCGGTCAGGGATGCCGTAACGGCTGATCACGCCTTTATCGGCGTATTCGCCAACCAGCTCCTTGATGCCGGCTTCGTCCACTTCGCCGCCCTTGACCACCAGCGCCACCGGGCGCTCGCCCCATTTCTGGTCTTCGACGCCGACCACGGCGCACTCCGCCACGCCATCGTGCTGAAGAATCAGCCCTTCCAGGTCCAGGGACGAAATCCACTCCCCGCCGGTTTTGATCACGTCCTTGATGCGGTCGGTGATCTTCAGCCAGCCGTCGGCGTCGATCACGCCGATGTCGCCGGTGTGCATCCAGCCGCCGTGCCACAGTGTCTTGGAGTTGTCCTCGTCCTTCAGGTAACCCTGGGTCAGCCAGGGCGCGCGCAGCACCAGCTCACCCTGGGTTTTGCCGTCGCGGGGCACTTCGTTCATGTTGTCGTCGACCACGCGCATTTCCGCCATGGGCACCGGACGGCCGGCGCGGGTGCGGTAGTCCACCTGGGTCTCCTGGTCGGCGCCTTCCAGCTCCGGGGGCAGCAGCGCCAGGGAGATCAACGGGCAGGTTTCGCTCATGCCGTAGCCGGAGTAGATGTCGATGCCCCGCTCCAGGGCGCCCTTGGCCAGGGCCTTGGGCAGCGCGGAGCCGCCGATGATCACCTTCCAGCCGGTCAGGTCGATGCTCTTGGCCGCTTCCGCCTGCAGCAGCATCTGGATGATGGTCGGCACACAGTGGGAGAAGGTGACTTTTTCGGTGACCAGGAGCTTGAGCAGGGTTTCCGGAATGTAACGGCCCGGGTACACCTGTTTGGCGCCCAGCAGGGTCGCCACATAGGGCACGCCCCAGGCGTGCACATGGAACATCGGCGTGATCGGCATGTAGACGTCGTCCTGGTTGAAACGTCCATGCCCGGAACCGGACAGCGCGGCGCGGCCGGCGAAGGTGTGCAGCACCAGTTGCTTATGGGAAAAGTAGACGCCCTTGGGAAGCCCCGTGGTGCCGGTGGTGTAGAAGGTGGTGGCGCGGGTGTTCTCGTCCAGCTCGGGGAAATCGAATTGCGCCGGCGCTTTCTGCAGCAGGGCTTCGTACTCGCCGGCGATGTCGAGCTGGGAATCCAGGTTGCCGCCTTCATCGTCCAGCAGCACGTAGCGCTTGACGGTTTCGATACGGTCTTTCAATTCTTCGAGAACCGGCAGGAACTCCCGGTTGACCAGAATCACGTCGTCTTCGGCGTGGTTCAGGGTGTAGAGAATCTGTTCCGGGCTGAGGCGCACGTTCACGGTGTGCAGCACGGCGCCCATCATGGGAATGGCGAAGAAGGCTTCCAGGTAACGGTGGGTGTCCCAATCCATTACCGCCACGGTGTCACCGGGCTTGACCCCGCATTCCGCCAGCGCCCCGGCGAGCCGGTTCACCCGCTCTTCCAGATCCCGGTAGGTCATGCGGCGCTGGTCCGCGTAGACGATTTCCTGCTCGGGGGCGTTACGCACACCGGACTGCAGAATGCTGTTGATCACCAGCGGGGATTCCACCGCCTCGGCGGTGCGCTGAATGGTCAAGTCGTTGCTCATTGTTCTCTCCATCACCAAACAAAAAATAAAACAAACGACCGGGGCCGGGCTCAGCCCGGGCCGGTCAATTTAAGAGGATCCAACAGCGCTTCCAGGCGCTCGCGATCCAGATCGGTGTGGTCAAGCGCCACCTCGATCACCGGCCGGCCGCTGGCAAAGGCTTCCTTGGCAATGGCGGCCGCCTTTTCGTAGCCGATCACCGGGTTGAGCGCGGTGACCAGAATCGGATTGCGGCCCACGCCTTCCGCCAGGTGGTCCTGGTTCCAGGTCAGGCCTTCGATGGCCTGATCGGCCAGGTTACGGCAGCTGTTGGCAAGCCAGCGGGTCATGTCCAGCAGATTGGTGGCCACCAGCGGTAACATCACATTGAGCTGAAAATTACCGCTCTGGGCCGCCACGGTGTTGGCCTGGTCGAGACCCATCACCTGGGCCGCCACCATGGTGGCGGACTCGCAGATCACCGGGTTCACCTTGCCAGGCATGATCGATGAACCGGGCTGGGTGGCCGGGAGCTGCAGCTCCGAAAGCCCGTGAATCGGCCCGGAATTCATCCAGCGCAGGTCGTTGCTGATCTTCATCAGCACCACCGCCAGACCGCGCAGGGCGGCGGACAAATTCAACGGCGCGTCCACCGCGCTTTGCGCCACCGAAGGATACGGCAAAGCCGTGAAAGGTTCACCGGTGTCGTCCGCCAGGGCGGCGGCAAAGCGGTCACCGAATTCCGCGTGGGCATTAATGCCGGTGCCCACCGCGGTGCCGCCCTGCGGCAGGGCGTGCAGCTCGTTGCGGGCGCGCGCCAGGCGTTCGCTGGCCGCCTGTAACTGCAGCACCCAGGTGCGCAGTTCCTGTTCCACCGTTACCGGCATGGCATCCATCAAATGGGTGCGGCCGGTTTTCACCAGGTCTTTGCCCTCCCGAGACCGTAATCCCAGGGTGGCGATCAGATGTTCCAGGTCGGGCAGCAGTTGCTCGCTGACCGCCATTACCGAGGCCAGGTGGATGGCGGTGGGAATGGTGTCATTGCTGCTTTGGCCGAGGTTGACGTGGTCGTTGGGGTGCACTCCGGCGTCGCCGCAAAGCCGGGCGATCACCTCGTTAACGTTCATGTTGGTGCTGGTGCCGGAGCCGGTTTGAAATACATCCACCGGGAACTGGTCGGTGTGGGCGCCGCCGAGCAGTTCGTCGCAGGCGGCGACAATGGCCTGGCGCCGGTCCGGGTCGAGTAACGCCAGGTCGGCGTTGACGTTGGCGGCGCAGCGCTTCACCCGCACCACCGCCTGAATAAAGCGGCCCGGCAGGTGCCGGCCGCTGATCGGAAAGTTGTCCACCGCCCTCTGTGTCTGCGCCCCCCATAGTGCCTCGGCGGGAACGTCGATTTCTCCCAGGGAATCCTTCTCCAAACGGGTATCACTCATGACTGCTCCTTGCGGCCCGGTGTCGGCCGACGACGGAAATGGGTCGGCACTCAGTATCGGCAACCGGGTGCGGCGGGTCCACCTTGCTGGGGCTTCACCCGCTTTCGACGCAATCCCGCCCGGCCAGCTTGGCCTGATAGAGGCGTTTGTCGCCGGTCTCCATAAGCTGTTCCAGGGTCTCGCCGTCGCGGCGCCACAGCGCCACGCCGATGCTGCAGGACAGCGGCACCGTTATCGCCTGATCTTGATAGGGCGTCTCGCGAATCAGACAACGCAGGCTGTCCGCTACCTTGATCGCTTCGTCGAGCCCGGTGTCCGGCAACAACACGGTGAATTCCTCGCCGCCGACCCGGCATACCAGGTCGGAAGCGCGCAACCGCTGGCGCAGGATATCGGCCACATGAATCAACACCTGGTCGCCCACCGCGTGGCCGTGGGTGTCGTTGACCTTTTTGAAGTAATCCAGGTCGAGTACCAGCAGGGTGAGATCGGAATCGTAGCGTTCAGCACGGTGCCGCTCCTGTTGGAAGGATTCACGGAAACGGTACAGGTTGGCCAGCCGGGTGAGCGGGTCGGTGGACGCGATCACCACCAGTCCGGCGCGGGCTTTTTCACTGCCCCGTTCGTACACATAGGCGAACGCCAGCGCCACGGCGCAGGAAATCAGGATGTTGGCGAGGCTGGCGAAGTTGAATTCGTGCAGGAAGCGCGGGTGCTTGAGTACGAAGATGGCGAAGGCGGTGAGCATGAAGAAAACCGACACTGCGAAACCCAGCCGCAAACCCAACAACAGGTGGGAGATCACCGGAATAATGTAAACCCACAGGAACACCGTCGGCGAGGTGCCGGGCAGGTACATCGCCACCATCATGATGGTCAGAAAGGGAATCAGATAAACCAGTGTCCAGACCCGCAGATTACGCGTGCGGCTGACCACCACATACAGCAACATGGACGCCGCGCCGGTGATCAGTTCAATGGTCGCCAGCAGATACAGTCCGCGTTGCGTATTGATCACGAAGAATAAAGCACCCGACAAACCGGTGATGATCAGCAGTGCTTTAAGCAGCGCCCTGCGTTGCCCTTGGGCACCCTGCACTTCAAGCGTTTCGTTTGTCCCCATTGCGTCATTCGCCCCCCAACGAGCCTCCGCATCCTGCCTGTTCCCCCAACCGGCCTCTTGCCGATACTGGCGTTTAGCCAGTACGAAAGATACCCAAAATAGCGCCTGGGTTCATTTGCCGATACAGAAAGAGGAGAAAATACGTCCCAGGAGGTCGTCCGCCGTGAAAGCGCCGGTGATTTCCTCGAGGGCCTGCTGGGCCACCCGCAGGTCCTCGGCAAGCAACTCGCCGGCGGCGTGCTGGTGCAACTGGTCGGCGCCCTTGGCCAGGGCCGCCAGGGCCTCTTGCAGGGCGGTGATATGGCGGCGGCGGGCGGAAAAGCGGCTTTGGGCCTCGCCTTGATAGCCGGCGGCGGCTTTCAGGTGGGCGCGCAGCGCCGCCATCCCGGCGCCGCTGGCGGCGGAAAGGATAAAGGTGTCCGGCCGGTGGGGGTGCGGGCCGGGCGTATCCCCGCTTAAATCCGCTTTATTCAGTACCAGGGTCACCGGTAGAGCCAGATCCTCCAGCTGCTGCTGGCTTTGCGGCAGCAGCGCGGCCAGGTCATCCAGATCGTCCGGAACGTCCTGGGCGTCCACTACCACCAGTAACCGGTCCGCTTTTTTGATTTCCGCGAAGGCCCGGCGAATGCCCTCTTGTTCGATCTGATCACCGCTTTCGCGCAGACCCGCGGTGTCGATCAGATTGAGCGGCATGCCGTCCAGCTGGATCGCCTCGCGCAACACGTCCCGGGTGGTGCCGGCCACTTCGGTGACAATGGCGGCGTCGAAACCGGCCAGGGCGTTCATCAGCGAGGACTTGCCGGCATTGGGCCGGCCGGCGATCACCAGGGTCAGGCCTTCGCGGACCAGACGCCCCTGGCGGGCGCTGGCCAGCACCTGTTCCGCTTGCTGAATCAGGGAGCGCAGATCGTCGGCCACCCCGCCCTCGGAAAGAAAGTCGATTTCCTCCTCGGGGAAGTCGATGGCCGCCTCCACATAGATACGCAGCTGGATCAACTGCTCGACCAGGGTGTTCACTTCCCGGGAGAACGCCCCCTGCAGGGAGTTCAGGGCGGCGCGGGCGGATTCGCGGGTGCCGGCGTCGATCAGATCGGCGATCGCCTCCGCCTGAGTGAGGTCCATCTTGTCGTTGAGGAAGGCCCGCTGGGAAAACTCCCCGGCCCGCGCCTGGCGGGCGCCGTGGTGCACGCAAGCGGCCACCAGCATGTCCAGGAGCACCGGGCCGCCGTGGCCCTGCAGTTCCACCACCTCCTCGCCGGTGAACGACCCGGGGGCGGGAAACCAGAGCACCAGGCCTTCGTCGATCACCTGGCCGTCAGGGTCCTTGAAGGCGGCGAAATGGGCCTTTCTGGGTGATAGTGAGCGCTCACCAATGAGAAACTTGGCGATGCTCAAGGCGCGCTCGCCGGAAAGGCGCAGCACGCCGACGCCGCCCCGTCCGGGAGCGGTGGCGATGGCGACGATGGTATCGGAGCTGGCTGAGGACATGGCGGGATTATAAAGAAAAAGCCGGCCTGGAGGGGCCGGCTTTTTGGTCTTCGCCGCGGGCGGCGATCACCCGCCGCGTTCGATCTTGCGGGTGATCAGGTACTGCTGGGCGATCGACAGCAGGTTGTTGGTCAGCCAGTACAACACCAGACCCGCCGGGAACCACAGCATGAACACCGAGAAGATCACCGGCATCCATTTCATCACCTGGGCCTGGGTGGGGTCGGCCGGGGTCGGGTTGAGACGGGTCTGCAGGAACATGGACGCGCCCATCAAAATCGGCAGGACGAAGTACGGGTCCATCACCGACAGATCGTTGATCCACAGGAAGAACGGCGCCTGGCGCAGTTCCACCGATTCCAGCAGCACGTAGTACAACGAGATGAACACCGGCATTTGCACCAGAATCGGCAAACAGCCCCCCAGAGGGTTGATCTTCTCCCGCTGGAACAGCTTCATGGTTTCCTGCTGCTGCTTTTGCCGATCGCCTTTGTTCTCTTCCTTGATGCGCTGCATCTCGGGGGCCACTTTGCGCATCTTGGCCATGGACCGGTAGCTGGTGGCGCTGAGCTTGAAGAACAGGGACTTGATCACCAGGGTAAGCAGAATGATCGCCACGCCCCAGTTGCCAACCCCAAAGCCGAGATCCATGTGCAGGCCAAAGATATCCAGCTCACCGCTCTGCAGGAACACCAGCAGGTGGAAGATCGGCTGGGCCAGGAACCACAACCAGCCGTAATCCACGGTCATATTAAAGCCGGGGCTGATCGCTTCCAGACGGTCCTGGATTTTCGGGCCGGTGTAGAATTCCGCGTAGAACACCTTTTCCTCGCCGGGCTGAACCTCCGCCGAGGCGGACACAAAGCGCAGCAGGTATTCGTTACGGTTTTCACGGTACAGGGTGGAATAGGTGTAGCGTCCCTGGGCATCGGGAATCCAGGCGGACACGAAATAGTGCTGGAGCATGGCAATCCAGCCACCCTCCTGGGTGAGCCGCAGTGGCTCTTCCTGCATATCGTCGAACGGCAGCTTGTTGTAGGGCTTGTCCTGGCTCCAGTACGCCGCGCCCAGGTAAGTGGGCATGGGAATAAAGCCCTGGGTGCTTTTGCCCGGGTCTTCGCTGCCGTCCCGTTTGATCTGGCCGTAGAGCGCGCCCTGCCAGGTCTCGCCGCTGTTGTTGCGGACAATGTGGCTGACCCGCACCAGGTAGCTGCCGCGCTCAAACGTGTAACGTTTGATGATCTCCACGCCGCCGCTCTGGCTGAGAGTGAGATCCACGTTCAGTTCTTTATCGCCTTCCTGAAGGCGATAACGCTCCTGTGCCGCCTGCCACGTGGGGCGTCCTTCGGCCGTATCGGTGCCGTTCTTACCCACCAAACCACTTTGCGCCACGTAGGTGCGGCTGGCGTCTTTCTCCAACAACACGAACGGTTGGTCCGGCGTTTCAGCGTGGCGTGGGTATTCAGGAAGCGCCACGCGGACGATATCGCCGCCCAGCGGGTCGATTTCCAATGACAGCACGTCGGTATTCACTTCGATGCGCTGTTCGGAGCCGCCACTTTGGGACTCGGGGGAAGGCGCCTGGGCCTGTTGCTGCTCCGCGGTCGGTTCCGGCACGGTGCCCTCGGCGCTGTCCGGTTGCGGCAACGGATCATTGTCGTTGGCGGAGGCGGTATCGTCGGCCCGGGTCTGTTCCTGGGCCACTGGCGTGGTCTGCGGGGACATATAGTCCTGCTGCCAGGCCTGGATCATCAGGTAGGAAACAACGGCAATACCAGTGATCACTAACGCGCGAGGGATATCCATAATTCGATTGGGTTCTGGCGAGAAAAAGCGGACGGCAGTTTCTCAGTCTTACTCACGCTTGGCAAGCAGCTTGTCCAGCAGCTCGACGAGCGACGGTGTCAGAGAACGCCCGCCTTCCTTGGGACAAGGGCCCCGTAACAGGACGATCAAATCAAGCCCGGCCAGCTCATGTTGGCGCAAGCGGAACTGTTCGCGGGCACGGCGTTTGATCGCGGCACGATCGACGGCGTGGCGGGCTTTACGACGGCCGATCACCAGACCCAGTCGTGCCTGGGGCAAGCCGTTGCGGCGGGCGAGAATGAGAAAGTAGCGGTCGGAGACCCGCCAGTCCGGCCCGTTGAATACGGCCTGGAACTGCGCGCCGTCAAGAAGGCGCTGTTCTCGGGTGAAGCGGAAGGACGGGGTATCGGGCGCTGACACTGGCACCATGGCAAAAACGGAGGACAGCGGTCAGCGCCAGAGGCTGACTCAGGCTGTCAGCCGTTTACGACCTTTAGCGCGACGTGCCGCGACGATTTTGCGGCCATTTTTGGTGGCCATGCGGGCACGGAAACCGTGGTTACGCTTACGCTTGATGTTGCTCGGCTGGAATGTCCGTTTCATGGCGTCATCCCCAAATTAGGAAGTCATGGGCTTAAGAGGCCGCGGATAATAGTCGCGCAAGGGCATGCTGTCAACTGGCCTTTCCGGAGC
>JBFJUC010000035.1:0-14022 GCA_041624875.1 Alcanivorax sp. | reverse complement strand
TCCGCTTCGATGCCGCCCACGCCCCAGCCGAGCACGCCCAGGCCGTTGATCATGGTGGTGTGGGAATCGGTGCCCACCAGGGTGTCCGGGTAGGCGAAGGTCTTGCCGTCCTCGGTGTCGCTGAACCACACGCCGCGGCCCAGATATTCCAGGTTGACCTGGTGACAGATGCCGGTGCCCGGTGGCACCACGCGGAAATTATTGAAGGCGTTCTGGCCCCAGCGCAGGAACTGGTAGCGTTCCTTGTTGCGCTCGTACTCTCTCTCCACGTTTTGTGAAAACGATTGCGGGGTACCGTACTCGTCCACCATTACCGAGTGGTCGATGACCAGATCCACCGGTGCCAGCGGATTGATTCGCTGTGGGTCGCCGCCGGCCTTGGCGATAGCGTCGCGCATGGCGGCGAGGTCGACCACACCGGGCACGCCGGTGAAGTCCTGCATCAGTACCCGCGCCGGGCGGTAGTTGATTTCGCGATCGGAAGCGCGCTTCTCGGTCCAGCGGACCAGGCCTTCGATGTCCTCCACGGTGACGGATTCGCCGTCTTCGTGGCGGAGCAGGTTTTCCAGAAGAACCTTGAGTGAAAAGGGAAGCTTGCTGAGATCACCCCAGCCCTTATCGGCGACGGCATTAATATCGTAGTAATGATAGGTCTTGCCGCCGACATCGAGGGTCTTGGCGCTCTTCAGGGTGTCCTGGCCAATCCGTGTCACTGCGCACCTCCTTAGTTGGCGATGTGTCTGTACTTGGGTGTTTTGATACTACGCCCTTATTGCGGGCACATGAACCAGGCCTTAAGGCTAACGCCGGCTATCGTCCCCATGGACCGCGGTGATACCGGGTTTTCCATGTCCAGGTTTTACAGCTTTTCGCAAAGCGGGCGGTCAAGGGACTGTACAGTTCACGCATGTTTGACTGGATATCGCAAAATAAGGACGTTCTGAACGTATTGATCGGCTTCGCCACGCTGATGGTGTGGGTGGTCTATGCGCAGTTGCTTTACAACGGCTACAAACGCCAGCGGCGGCCCCGTATCGTGATTAACCGTGGCCGTTACAAAGGCGTCGACGCGCTCTGTTTGATCAGCAACATGAGCGCCGAGTCGATCTTCGTTCAGCACATCGTTGCACGCCTGGAGACCGACAAAGGGGATTACCTCCAGGACGTCACCGAGTTGGAGCAGAATTACCAGGAAGGCGACGAGGAGCGCGAGCGGCAAAGTACCCACGGCACGCCCTCGCTCAGCGACAGCACCCGTCAGGGCCCATTGGGCCCCGGTGAATTCGTGCATATCGGTGCGTTCAACAGCGTTATCGAGCGCATCGCCCGCTGCGAAAACCTGCGGCTGGATCAGCACTGCGATGACCGGGCCGAAGACGAGCAAGGCAGGGTGCGTTTGCAATCGCTGACCATTCAGCTGGTGGCCATCTATGGCTCCGACGATTACCCGATCGGCGTGGAGCGGCGCTTTTTGATCCGGGATCTGGCAGAAGGGCGATTGCTGGTGCCCGCCACCTGGGACAGCAAGCGTTTGACGAGCCGCCGGCACCGCAAGCAGGTACGCCAGTTGATCGAGGAGCTGGCCCGCGACGAGGCCCGCGACTGAGGCGGGTATTCTTAGCCCCGGCGCGAATACGGTATCCTTCCCCGTTGATCCATTATTGGTCACCAGGGGGAACCCCATGTCACTTGAATCCGTGAGCCCGGCCACCGTGCCGGTGTGGCGTTTGCGCGCCTTGGGCACCGCCGTGGTGCTGGCGGGCGCGCCGCTGGGCGCGGCTCTGACCCTGTCGCCGGTGACGCCGGATGCGTTGTTCGCGGTGGCGGGTCTGGGCTGGACGCTGCTGGTGTTCGGCCTGGCCTGGTGGCTGCCCGGCGCCTGGTTCCGGCACCTGGGTTACCGGCTTGATCCGCACGGCCTGGTGATCCGGCAGGGCATCTTTTGGCGCCACCGTATCGCCATCCCCCGCGTGCGCATTCAGCATTCCGATGTCAGCCAGGGCCCGCTGCAGCGCCGCTTTGGCGTCGGTACCCTGAAGCTGTACACCGCGGGTAGCCGCTTCACCTGCAACGAGCTGCCCGGCCTCGACCACGACACCGCCCTGGCATTGCGCGACACCCTGCTGCGCCAGGACGACGGGGGCGACGGCGATGCGGTATGAGGGCGGCCAGCCGCTTCCGGAAAAACGCCTGCACCCGCTCAGCTGGGTGTTCCAGTTGGTGGGCAGCCTGGGGGCGGTGATCCCGATTGGCGTGGCGGTCGCCCTTGGTGCCGAGCGCGGCGGGTTGTTCTGGGTGGCGCTGCCGCTGCTGTTGCTGGGGCCGCTGGGCGCGCTCTGGCACCAGTGGGTGTACCGCTATGATTTCGCCGACGACGGCCTGGTGATCCGCGACGGCCTGATTTTCCGCAATCTGCGCCAGATCGACTATCGCCGCATCGAGAACATCGATACCCAGCGCAACCTCCTGCACCGCCTGCTGGCTGTCGCGGACGTCAAAGTGGAGACCTCCAGCGGCGGCGGCGCGGAAGCGACCATCCGGGTGTTGTCCCTGGAGGACGCCCGCACCCTCAGCGATACCGTGTTCGCCCGCCGCAACGCCTTGAAAGGGGACACACCGGCGGACGATCAGGAGACCGCCGGCGATGAAACGGCTACGCCGCTGCTGACGCTGCCGCCCGGCGAGCTGGTGATGCTGGGGCTGATCGACAACCGCAATTTGCTCTGGGTCGGCGCGGTGCTGGGCGCCGTCATGCAGGTGGTCAACGTGGAGACCTTGCAGCGCCTGCTGGGCCCGCTGCTGCGTGACGCCGGCGTCGCCTGGCTCGACCAGCTGGGGCTGATGGTGGCGGTGCTGCTGGCTCTGGCCACGCTGGTGGCGGTGCTGGCGGTGGGCAAGGTTTTGTCCGTGGTCGCCGCGCTGGTGAAGTATTACGGCTACCGCCTGGAAGAGCAGGGCAGCGATCTTCGTGTGCGCCACGGCCTGTTTACCCGGGTGTCAGTGACCCTGCGGGTGCCGCGCATCCAGGTGGTGCATCAGCTGGCCACGCCGCTGCACCGGCTGTTTCGTCGCGTCGCCTTGCAGGCCGATCAGGCCGGTGGTGGCGGCGACCCGGAGGCCGGGCAGGGTGGCGCGCGCCCGCTGGCGCCGATCTGCACGCCGGCCCAGGCCGAGGCGCTGATCGCCCGCGCCTTGCCGGGCATGACCGGCCATGCGCCGCGGTGGCAGTCGCTCTCCAGCCGTACCCGCCATCGTCTGGCGCGGCTGTGGTTGTGGTGTTGGACCGCGTTGACGCTGCCGCCAGGGCTATGGTGGCTGGGCGCGCATGCTCTGTGGCTGCCGCTGGCCGGCGTGCCCCTGGCGCTGCTACACGGCCATCTGTACGCCAAGTACACGCGCTGGGCACTGACCCCGGACCTGTTGCTGTTTCACCGCGGCTGGCTGTGGCGCCGGCTGGCGGTGGTGCCGCGCAACCGGATTCAGGCGATCCGCCTGACCCGCAGCCCGTTCGACCGACGTTACCGCATGAGTGAGTTGGAAGTGGATACGGCGGGTGGTGGCCTCGGCAAGCGGCGGGTGCGGCTGCCGTACCTGGACCGCCGCGTGGCGGCGCGTCTGGGCGCGGCGTTGTACCACTGAATTCGCTTGCAAGATGGCCGCCGCAGGTTTCGAATGGCGGTTTTACCTGACCGGGATTCACCATGCTCGAATGGATCACCATGCCGGAGGCCTGGATCGCTCTGGCCACCCTGACCGCCCTGGAAATCGTGTTGGGCATCGACAACATTATCTTCCTGTCCATCCTGGTGGACCGGTTGCCGGAAAAGCAGCGCCCCAAAGCGCGCCTGATCGGCCTGTCATTGGCCATGGTAATGCGCCTCGGCCTGCTGGCGTCGCTGGCCTGGCTGACCAAGCTCACCGCCGATCTGTTTATGGTGCTGGGGCAGGGCCTTTCCGGCCGTGACCTGGTGCTGATATTGGGCGGCCTGTTTCTGCTGGCGAAGTCGGTGCTGGAGATTCACCACTCCATTGAGGACGCGGAAGAATCCCACGAACTGGCCAAACCCAAAGTGGGCGGCTCCTTCATGGGCATTCTGCTTCAGATCGCGATCCTCGACATGGTGTTCTCGCTGGACTCGGTGATCACCGCGGTGGGTATGGCCGATCACATTGAGGTGATGGTGATCGCGGTGGTGATCGCGGTGGGCTTCATGATGGTGTTCGCCAACGCCATCGGTCGCTTTATCACCGAGCACCCGACGCTGAAAATGCTGGCGCTGTCGTTCCTGGTGCTGGTGGGCACGGCGTTGATCGCAGATGGCCTGGAGTTCCATATTCCCAAGGGCTACATCTACTTCGCCATGGCGTTCAGTTTCTCCGTGGAGATGCTCAACCTGCGCATCCGCGCCAAGAAGAAACAAGCCGCCGGTTAGGGCGAAGGCGTTATTTTGTAAGTTCCAAGCGCAGGTGGCGTTGGATTTCCGCGATGAACGTCGGATCCACGCCAGCATCGCGTGCGAAGAGGCGCCATTCGGAAACGGCTTGTGTCACTTCCTCGATAATTCGCGTGGCTTCTTTGCGGAACCCCCGTAGCTGATCGGCGATGGCGAGCAAGTCGGCGCGTTCGAAATGGTCCCGCTTCCCGTTGAGGGACATCTGGTGGGCATTGACCCACGGTGAGTCCGGCTTGTAGCTATAAGCGATGTCGAAAGCGGGGGCCAGGCGCCAGGGCTGCTTTGGCCCGGCGAGCAGAAAACCGGTGTTCTTGGTGTGGTCGTCTTGATTACGGGCGACGACATTGAACACCATGCGTCGGTATAGCTCGATGGCGTCCTCGCGAGGCAGGCGAAGTCGACGGCCTACGTCGAATAATTCCTCGTAGCTGAATGCGCCGGGGCGTTTATAGTCGGCATGCGCCAAGGCGCATAGCGATTGATAGTGAAGTTTGTGGTTCCCCTGACGGTCGAAGCGGCGTGTAACGAAGTGCGCACGAGGCCCGTCCAGTAGTAATTCGCAGGGCGACATTCGCAGGCCGGCGGCGACCGCCATGCGATAATAGGCGTACTCCATCCGGCCAAAACCCTGAGGATCGCCGAAGACTTCACTGCCACTGGCTTTCTCGACCACGCCGTCGAATTTGAGAATATAGTGTTCGAAACCCGCGGGGGCTGGCACCTGCCCCGAGCGGACCTCGCTGCGGTCCGAGTTGAGAGCGATTAACGCTTTGGGGCGGGCCCCGCCGGCGGAAGTACCCACCTGAAATAATGCGGCCATCGCTGGGTCCTGGTCGCTTGCCGGGGAAAGCGTTTCTTGCAACCGGTTGCGTTGATCCAGCACTTGCTGAGCCATCGAGACGAGCGCTTCCAGATCCAGGCGCTGGGTACGGCTGACCGCGTGCTTGAAAGCGGGGTGATACTCCAGGGCGCCTATGCCCCGGTCGCCGGTATACAGCAGACGATCAATCGCGGTGAAGCTCAGTGGTGATCGGCCCTGGCGGGCTAACCAGGCGTTGATTACCGCATTGCCGAAATCGTCCGGTAAAGTGTCGGCGAAAGCGCCGGGCAGGCCTTTGAAGGTTTCCACGGGCAGGTGTGGAAACTGGAATTTGCCAGGCCCGGCGGGCAGCGTGAGAGGCGCGATTTCAATGTGCTCGTCCAGCCACCCCGGCGCGTATTCGAAGGTCGCCGTGCGATCATCGGAGGCGTACGCCAGAGCGCCTACACGTTGTCCCCATAAAGTCACTTCCGCGATGGATGCCATTTACCAATCCAGGTCGTCTTCGGGTTCATTGACGGTGTCGCGGTGCGACCCTGAGGCGCGCTGACGTTGTTTGCCCTGAAGTTTGAGTAGCGCTATCGGGCTGAATGGCGTTTCTGGAATAAAGCCGTCCACCAGATCCAGTCGCCTGAAGTATCGCAACGCTGCGATCAGCACTTCCAATTTGGTTTGACCCTGCTCCAGACGCACATAGCTCATTCGCGATATGCCGATGGCTTTGGCGACTTCCGCTTGCGTTCGATTGTGCTCTAGCCGGATTTGCGCCAAACGCCGGCCCAGCTCGGCGGCGATGGCTCGATCCGTCATCCCATTTAATGTCATTGGGTTGATCCCGTGATCGTATACAGGATCACTGTAGACAGAAAAAGCTCTAAGGATCAATATTTAAATCATTAATTGTAAAGATTAAAAATATGATCCTTATGTAGTATAAAGCTATTAAAGATCGATAAATAGATCATTGTGAGTAAAGGGCTAGTTGTGAGGTGATGGCGGGCCGTCATCCTCGCGCGTCCATTCCGGCGGCGCCCAAAAGTGCTTCAGGCGCTGCTTGAGCGGCCCGGGCCGGGCCGCGTCCCGAAACATGTCCATCGCTTCGTGCAGGGTCAGGGTGATCGGGTTGTGGCTGTTCACCGGCCGGGTGATGCCGTATTCCACGGGTACGTCCTCTTTCTCTTCCACGAAGGTGCCGAACAGGCGGTCGTAGAGGATCAGAATGCCGCCGTAGTTGCGGTCGATGTACTCCGCGTTACGGCCGTGGTGGGCGCGGTGGTGGCTGGGCGTGTTGAACACGAACTCAATCGCCGGGTGCAGCTTGCCGATCCACTGGGTGTGGATGAAATACTGGTACGCCAGGTTCACCGTGAGCATGAAGAACACCCAGATCGGCTCGAAGCCCAGAAACGCCAGCGGCACATAGAACAGCCAATTACCAACGATGCTGTAGATGGCGCTTTGCCGCATGGCGGTGGAGAAGTTCATCAACGTGCTGGAGTGATGCGCCACATGGGCGCTCCAGAACCAGCGGATGCGGTGGCTGGCGCGGTGGAACCAGTAGTAGCAGAACTCCAGGGACACGAACAGCAGCAGCCCGGTGAGCGGCGTCATGGTGATCTCGAACAGACGGTGCTGGTAGGCCCAGGAAAAAATCAGCGCCACCAGGGTTACCGTTACCAGGGTGTCGAACACCATGTACAGCGAGCCCAGGCCCATACTGGCCATGGAGTCCTTCAGGGTAAGGCGGCCCTGGCCGCGGAACCGCCAGGCTTCGGCGATCAGCACGGCGACGAATATCGGCACCATGGCCGGCAGCACCAGGGTGCGCCAGTCTAATTGCTGAAGAAGGTCGTTCATGGTCCAAGCCTCTGATTATTGGGTCTCTGGAATCCTGCCGGCCGGCGTAGCCGGCCTTTCGCGGGCGGGGCCCGCTCCCACCAGGCCCGCTTCCACAGTGGGTTCAAGATAGCTCGGCGGGTGCACGCCGGGCTTGACAGAGCCGACCTATTTTTTGACAAATGACGCCATGACTTCCGTTTCCCGCGCCGCAAACGACACCCCGCCCACCAGCAATTACGTGGCGGCCACCTATGTGCAGTTGCTCTACGACTATCTGGAGGCCCGGGGCCACGATGCTCAGGCGCTGCTCGGGCCGATGCCGGTGGAGCGCTCGCCGGTGGGTCTGGAGCGCGTCGCCCTGGGCTTCTGGGAACAAAGCCTGGCGACCGCCAGCGCCCTGCTCGGCGACCCCGCCCTGGGCGTGGCGGTGGGCCGCACCATCACGCCGCGCCACTTCGGCCTGCTCGGCTACGCGGTGCTCAACTGCGCCGATCTGGGTCAGGCGCTGGCGCGCATGGAGCGTTACCACCGGCTGATTTACGACGTGAATCCGGCGCGCATCGAGGTGGACGGCGACCGGGTGGAAGTGCGCTGGGGCGTGGAGCGGGGCTTGTCCGGGCAACGGGTGGACGAGACCGGCATCGCTGCGGTGGTGCAAATGACCCGCGATCTCACCGGCGAACCGCAACTGGTGGAACGGGTCTGTTTCGTTAACCCGCCGCCGGCGGACACCGGTCCCCACGAACGGTTTTTCGGCGGCGAAGTGCGCTTCAATCAGCCGGAGACGGTGATCCGCGTGCCGCTGGAATATCTGGCGTTACCGCTGCGCGAGCCCGACGCTAATTTGCTGGCCATTCTCGACCGGCAGGCCGAAGCGCTATTGGCCCGCCACGGCGAGACCGCCGACCCACTGGAAGGCCAGCTGGCGCGGCTCATGCGTGAAGGGCGCCCCACGCTGGAAGCGCTGGCGGCGGCCAACCACCTCAGCGTGCGTACCCTCCAGCGCCGACTCAATGAGCGCGACGACAGCTTCCAGGCGCTGCTGTCGCGCACCCGATACCGGCTCGCCCGGGAATACCTGAGCGACCCGCGCCTGGAACTCACCGAGGTGGCGGCGCTGCTCGGCTACTCCGAACACAGCGCCTTCACCCGCGCCTTCCGCCACTGGAGCGGCCAAAGCCCGGCGCGTTGGCGCCGGCGCCTGTAGGACGGGTTTAGCCGCCGAGCAGTTTTTCCTCGCTGGCTTCCACCGCCTCCAGCGGGCCGTAGAGAATCAGGATGTCGCCGTCCTGCAGGACTTCGTCGCCGGTGGGGCGGTCGAGGGTGCGGTCGCCGCGCCGTAACGTTTGAATTTCCACTTTGTCGTCCCGAAGCGCCAGCTCGCCAATGGTCTTGCCGATGCAGGCGGCACGGCCGTTGAGGGTGACCGCGTGCAGCAGCCGGTAAGGGTTGCCGGCGCTGTCGGCGGTGGGCAGGGATTCGCCGTGGTAATAGCCGCGCAGCAGCTTGTAGCGTTCGCGGCGGCTCTGTCGCAGCATCGCCAGTACCTTGCCGAACGGCGTGTCGAGCATCATCAGCGCGTGGGCCACCAGCATCAGCGACGCTTCCAACACTTCCGGCACCACCTCGGCGGCGCCGGCCTGGATCAACTCTTCCAGGTGGGTGTCGTCGCGGGTGCGCACCAGCACGCGAAGGTCCGGACAGAGCTGGTGGACGGTGTGCAGGATGCGCTCCGCCTGGCGGGCGTCGTCGAAGGTAATCACCAGCAGGCTGGCGCGGTGGATGCCGGCCCGTTCCAGGATCTCTTTACGGGTGGCGTCGCCAAAGATAATTCGTTCGCCGGCCTGGCTGGCCTCCTGGATGCGCACCAGGTCGGTGTCGATGGCGACCGCCTGGTGGTGGAAGCGGGTCAGGTAGCGCATCAGGTTCTGCCCCACGCGACCGTAGCCGCACAGCAGCACATGGCCGGTGGTGGCGTCGTCCACCGCCGGGGTGTCGGGCGCCTGTTCCCATTGCCGCAGTAACCGTCGGGTGAGCGCGCCACTGTTGTCCAGCAGCGCCGGGGTCACCGCCATGGTCAGCACGGTGATCGATACCAGGACGCCGGCCTGCTCGTTGTTCATCAGACCGTGGCTCACGGCCAGCGCCACCAGCACGAAGCCGAACTCGCCGCCCTGGGCCAGTAGGATGCCGCTGCGCAGGGCGGTGTCGGTGCGCTCGCCCAGCCAGTGCAGCAGCAGGCTGATCAGCGCCAGCTTGAACAGCATCAGCAGTGCCGCGCCGAGCAGGATCCAATGCCAGTGGCTGGCGAACAGCGCCGGTGACACCAGCATGCCCACGCCCATGAAAAACAACCCCAGCAGCAGGTCGCGAAACGGCCGGATGTCCGCTTCGATCTGGTGGCGGAAATGGCTCTCGCCGAGCATCATGCCGGCCAGAAACGCCCCCAGTGCCATGGACAAACCCAGGGCGTGGGTCACCCAGGCGGCCAGCAGGGCGAGCAGCAGGGCGGTCATCACGAACACTTCGTCGGAGCGTGCCCGGCCGGTTTCCTCCAGGGCGCGGGGCAGTATCCACTTGCCGATCACATAGATACCGATGAACAGCGCCAGCGCCTTGCTCAAGGTGGTCACCGCGGCCAGGCCGGGGTGCCCGCTTTCCGGGTTGGCGAGCACCGGCAGCAGCACCAGCATGATCACCGCCGCCAGATCCTGGAACAGCAGCACCCCGGTGGTGGCCCGACCGTAGCCGGTATTGACCGCGCCGCGGGTGATCAAATCGCGGATCACGATGGCGGTGGAGGAAAGCGCGAAGGCGCCACCGGCGATCAGCGCCACGGCCGGGTTGAAACCGAGCAGCCACATCAATGCGGTGACCGGTACGCCGGTGAGCAGCACCTGCAGTGGGCCGGCGCCGAACACCACCCGGCGCAGCGCCAGCACTTTGGGAATCGAGAATTCCAGCCCCAGGGAGAACAGCAAAAAGACGATGCCGAACTCCGCCAGGTGCAGCATGCCCTCGGTGTCGCCCACCCAGCCGAAGCCACCGGGGCCGGCCAGGACCCCGGCGCTCAGATAGGCGAGAATCGGCGGCAGATGCAGCCGCCGGAACACCACCACGGCAAGCACCGCCGTGGCCAACAGCACCACTACCTGGGTTAATGCTCCGGTCATGCTGTTGTACCCCCTGCCTGTCGTCCACGGGGATACTCTAATACATGGCGCGGTGTCAGGGCAGGACGGCGTCCGCGCGGCGGCTCAGGTTCTGAATGCGCAGGTCCTGGTCGGCGTCGGTTTCCGCCTGGTTGAAGGGCGTGCTTTCGTCGAACTGGTCGAGCAGGTACTCGGCCAGGGCGTCCTGTTCGCTGCCCGGGTCGGCGAAGGTGGCCAGGTTGCCGGCGCTGCCGGGGATCGCTTCGGCGTCCAGGTCCAGGCGGTTTTCCAGCGGGAAGTCGAACGGGTAGCCGTCGCCGCCCAGGCCACTGCCGCTTTCGGTGGCCAGGAAGCCCAGCGTCACCAGACGAATCACCCGGTTGGCGTCGCCGACCACGGCGCCGTTTTGCACCAGGGTGTCGAGCACCGCGCCATTGTCGTCCACCAGGGCCAGGCTGCGCACCCGTTCGCCGGCCTGATTGATGTCGTCGCCGTTGGCGGTGCTACGCAGGCCCTGCCGGGTCGGATCGAAACTGAAGCGCAGGCCCGCCACCTGCGGAAACTGACCGGCTACGCCCTCGACCTTGGCGACCGCGTGCTCAAGCAGCTGGTGCAGCTCGGTGGCGGTGACGTCGCCGACGGTGAGGGTGTTGTTGAAGCGCAGGGCGCCTTCCAGGTCGAACTGGGAGATGTCGCCTTCCGCTTTGCCGGCGCTTTCGTTGGCCGCCGGCGGAAAGAAGGTCAGGTCGTCCTCGGAGGTGGAACCCGGCGGAATGACAAAGTAGCCGATGTCGTCGCGGATACCGCCGCCGTTCTTGATCGATACCTGCACGCTCGGGTCGTATTGGCGGGCCAGCCACAGGTTGGCGTCGGACGTCAGGTTGCCGAGGTTGGTTTCCTGGGTGCGGACCTGGTTGCGGCGGCCATCCAGATAGACGGCGGTGCGCCCCAGGATGTTGCCGTCGCGGGCGGCGAGCACCTGCTCCAGGGCGGTGACAATGGTGGTGACATCGCTGTTGGGGGTGCCTTCCAGGGCGTCGGCCATGGTCTGGTCGGTGACGTAGGCGCCGTTGACGGTGTCGTCCAGGCTGTCGGTGCGCAGCACGCCGTTGTCGTCGAAGCGCACCACCAGGCGGCCCAGGTATTTGTAGTCGCCGTCGGTGTTGACCACCAGCACCGGCTCGTCGGCGGCGGAGGTAAAGGCGAGCGGGTAGTCGTCGGCGGCGCTGTCACCGTCGCGCAGGCGGTCGTTGCCGTCGGCGAGCAGGGTGTTGGAGCCGCCGGCGACGATGATGTCGACGCCTTCCAGCAAGGTGGCCAGCTCTTTTTCCACGCTGAGGGTCTGCATGTGGGCGAGCATGATGATCTTGTCGATGCCCTGGTCACGCAGCGCATCGATCTTCGGCTGCAGCACGTCGGCGAGGGCCTGGTTGCCGCCGCTGACCGGGTTGATGGTGATGTCACCGGTGCTGGTGATGTTGCCCAGCGACGGCGTGGAGGCGCCGATCACGCCCAGGGTTTCACCGCCCACGTCCACGGTGCCGTAACCGGACAGGCCGTTGGGCATGGCCGCCAGACTCTGGCCGTCGGTTTCCACCAGGCCGGCCAGGTTGGCGTCGGTGGTGAAGTCCAGGTTGGCGCTCAGGTACGGGAAGCGGGCGCCGGGGTAGTTGCCCTCGGCGCCCAGAATGCCGGCGAATTCGGCGGTGCCGCCGTCCAGGTCGTGGTTGCCGACGGCGGCGCCCTGCAGGCCCATGGCGTTCAGCATGGCGATGTCGGCGCGGCCGTTGCCGGCCACGGCGATGCCGGGCACGCCGTCCATGGCCGGGTCGGCGGCGGCGAAGTAGCGCGGGCCGGGGATGTAATTATCGCCGGAGCTGAGCACCAGGGTGTTGTCCGGGTATTGCGCGCGCAGGGCCTCGAGTACCGCGGAAAAGGGCGCCACGTTCTGCAGCGCGCCGGTGGCGCCGTCCATGTCGGCGAAGTGCAGCAATTGCAACTGGAAACCGGCTTCCACCGGTGGCGCCGGTGCCGGGTCGTTGTCGTCGTCGCCGCCGCAGGCGGAGAGGGCAAGGGCCGCCAGACAGGCGGTGGTGAGTGTACGCAGGGCGCTGGTGTCCATCGTCCGACCTTTTGTTAGCAATGATTGGGGAGGCGGCCTTGGCCGACACTCCCCAGCTAAGCAAGGGGCGATGAAAGCGATGTTACCGGGGCGGGTCGGTTTTATGTCGCCCCGGCGCGTTACGGCGTACAGCTGTGGCGGAAACTGCCGTCGAGCAGTTGCGGCAGGGTCAGGGTGCGAAAGCCCAGGCTTTGAGTGTACAGGCACAGCTCGGCGCGACCGACCGGGTCGTCGGCGTACAGGTAGTTGATGTGCACCACCGGCTTGCCGGCCTCGATAAACGGCATCAGCCGTTCGCACTCGTCCCACTCATGGCAGGATTCGTTGATGGCGAAATCGAAGTGCGCCACCAGGTCGTCGATCTGGCCCAGGTCGTTCTTCAATGAAATTGCCAGGCCACGCTGGTGCGCCTGATCCGCCAGCCAGGTGTTGTAGTCGATCTGGTCCTGGTAGGTGAGCGGCAGGCCGGTGCGGTTGGAATAGCCGTCCACGTTGTCCGGGTCGACGCCGTCGCAGCCCCGTTGCACCGCCAGGTCGAGGCGGTCGGCCATGATCGCGCGCACGTTCTGTGAGCGAACGTCCAGCCAGCGCTCGCCGGGCCAGTTGCCCAGGCGGCGGCCCTTGTCGGCGGCGGTGAAGCGGCCGGCGTCGTCGCGCCAGTTTTCGAAGGTGCCGGCGGAGAAATAGCAGATCATCCTGCGCCCGTCGGCGTGCAGGGTATCGATCACGGCGCTGTCGGTGTCGAACAGATCCAGGACGTAGAGTTCCACGTCATAGCTGATGTTGGGGGTGCCCTGCAGCTGGACCTGGGCGTTCACGTCCACCGCCGGGCGATACCAGTCGCTGCTGGTGACGGCGGGGTCGGTGGCCGGCGCGGTGGCCGTGCCGGTGGAGAGCACGGCGCTCAGCACCGAGGGCAGAACATTGAACAAAGAGGTGGATGACATGCTGGCGCTCCCTGCGCGAATCGGGTCTGTAGCGCAGATTAGCACCGATGTCGGGAGCACGGGGAGCGCTTTCCGACGAGCGGAATGCCGCTCGTCGGAAAGGCGTTTGGCGGTGTTAGACCTTGCGGCTGAGCTCGCGGATTTCCTGGTTCAGAACGCGGTCGTTGTCGCTGTAGTCCACCGGCAGGTCGATGACGTGCACGCCGCCGGCGGCGAAGCATTGCTCCACCAGCGGGCCGAGGCCGTCGGTGCTTTCCACGCGGTGGCCCTGGGCGCCGTAGGACTTGGCGTAGGCGACGAAGTCCGGGTTCTGGAAGTCCAGGCCGAAGTCGTGGAAGTCCATCTGCTTCTGCTTCCATTTGATCATGCCGTAGCCGTCGTCGCGCAGGATTAACACCACCAGATCCAGGCGCAGGCGCACAGCGGTTTCCAGCTCCTGGGAGTTCATCATAAAGCCGCCGTCGCCGCACACCGCCATCACCCGGCGATCCGGGTGCACCATTTTGGCGGCCATTGCCGACGGCAGGCCGGCGCCCATGCTGGCTAGGGCGTTATCCAGCAGCACCGTGTTGGGGTGGGTGGCCGGGTAGTTGCGCGCGAACCAGATCTTGTACATGCCGTTATCCAGCGCGATGGTGCCGTCGTCGGGCATCACCTTGCGGATCTCGCGCACCAGGCGCGGCGGCAG
>JBFJUC010000034.1:0-14026 GCA_041624875.1 Alcanivorax sp. | reverse complement strand
TCTGGGCGGTGAGCAAGTTCGCCATCCAGCAATGGCGCCGCGACGGCCGCCCCGGCAACATCATCAACATCGCCTCGATTCTGGGCCTGCGCGTGGGCGCCATGCTCGCGCCCTACACCGCGGCCAAGGCGGCGGTGGTTCAGTTGACCCAGTCCATCGCCCTGGATTACGCGCGCCACAATATCCGCTGCAACGCTATTTGCCCGGGCTATGTGGAAACCGACATCAACCGGGAATTTTTCCAGGGCCCGCACGGTGAAAAGCTGATCAAGCGCATTCCCTACCGTCGTCTCGGCCAGATTGATGAGCTGGTGGGCCCGCTGCTGCTGCTCGCCTCCGACGCCTCTAGCTACATGAGCGGCGCGGCGATTCCCGTGGACGGCGCCCACCTCTGCAACACTCTTTAACCCGGTCACGGCTTTAGCAGGTTCTGGCGGTAGCTCAGGGCCTCACGCAGATGCTCCCGGCCCACCGTCTCCTGGTGCGCCAGGTCGGCGACGGTGCGGGCCACGCGCAGGCTGCGGTGGAGCGCCCGGGCGGACAATTCCAGGCGCTCCATGACACCGGTTAGCCACGGCTTATGCGGGCCCAGCGCAGCCATCAACTGGTCCGCGTCCAATTCCCGGTTCAGACACCCCTGGCGTTGCAGCTGTCGCGCCCGGGCGGCCCGTACCCGCTCGCGCACCCGCTGGCTGGGCTCGCCGTCGGCGCCGCCCAGCAGGGTGTCCGGCGACACCGCCGGTACTTCCAGATGCAGGTCGATGCGGTCCAGCAGCGGGCCGGACAGGCGCCGCTGATAGCTCTTTGCTTTCTCGCATTCGTAACCGCAGCCCTTCTCCGGGTCGCCCAGGTAGCCGCACGGGCAGGGGTTCATCGCGGCCACTAACTGAAAGCGGGCCGGGAACGACACCTGCTGAGCGGCCCGGGCGATGTGCACTTCGCCGGTTTCCAGGGGTTCACGCAGCACTTCCAGCACCCGCGGCTGGAACTCCGGTAACTCATCCAGAAACAGTACTCCGTGATGGGCGAGGGAAATTTCGCCGGGACGAGGCCGCCCGCCGCCACCCACCAGCGCGGGGGCGGACGCGGTATGGTGCGGCGCCCGGTACGGCGGCTGCAGAAAGGCCGTCGCCGACCGCGCCTGGCGCAGCGAATGGATCGCCGCCACCTCCAGGGCCTGGTCCCGCTCCAGGGGAGGCAACAGGCCGGGCAGGCGTGACGCCAGCATGCTTTTACCAGCGCCGGGCGGCCCGCCCATCAGCAGGGAATGGCCGCCGGCGGCGGCGATCTCCAGCACCCGCTTGGCCGACGGCTGGCCACGGATCTGCGACAGGCAGGGGCTCTGGCCGGCGTGGTCGTCGGGCGGCGGCGGTGGGGTGTGCCGCGGCAGACGGAGGTCCCCCTTCAGGTGCGCGCACAGCGCCGTGAGGCTGTTCACCGCCAGGGTGTCCGCGCCGGCCAGAGCGGCTTCGTCGCCGTTGCCCGCCGGTACCACCAGGGTATGGCCGGCGCGGGCCGCCGCCAGGGCGCCCGGCAAAATCGCCGGCACCGGGCTCAGCGCGCCAGAGAGCGCCAGCTCGCCGATCCATTCCATCGCGGTCAGGTCCACCCGGCCCAGCTGACCGCTGGCGAGCAGAATGCCCACCGCGATCGGCAGATCGAAGCGGCCGCCATCCTTGGGCAGGTCGGCCGGCGCCAGATTAATGGTGATGCGCTGCTGTGGAATGCGGAAGCCGCCGTTGATCAGCGCGGAACGCACTCGGTCCTTGCTCTCGCGGACCGCCGTGTCGGCCAGACCGACCATGGTGAAGCCGGGCAGCCCGGGGCCCAGGTGAACCTCCACGCGTACCGGGACGGCGCGGATGCCCAGGTTGGCGCGACTGTGAAGTAAGGCGATAGACATGGCCCGTATGCTAGCGGCTGGGCGCGATCCGGGTTGTGCGTCGGAAACGCCGATTCGTGTCCGTAATTCGCTCTTTGTGTGTCAGCCAATACCTTGCCGCCTACCGAGGCCTGTGCGCGACCCGGCGACGATGCAGTAACAGCATTAAACTGATGACCACTATGCATTGGTAACATTCAGAGAGGGGGCGTAAAAAAGGTCCGCCACCGCTCCGATGCGGCGATCACTGGTAATCTGGAGACCCTCTATGAGTCAGGAAGCCAAGCCCGCCCAACCCGCCACCGTCGCGTGCAATCATGCCTGGCGTGAGCGTCTGCCGTTTCACGACCGAGCTGATTTCGACAACGCGGCGCGCGGATTCATCGCCCACTTCGATGCCGACGTGATTCGCCGCGACGCGGACGGTCGCGTGGTATGGGATTTTCGTGCCTACGATTTTCAAAGCAGCGAGCACGCCCCGGATACCGTACACCCCAGTCTGTGGCGATTGGCGCGCCTGAATAACCACGCCGGTTTATTCAAGGTATGCGATCGGATCTACCAGATCCGTGGTTTTGATCTGTCCAATATGAACGTCATCGAGGGCGACACCGGCCTGATTATCATGGATCCGCTGGTCAGCAGCGAAGTGGCCGCCGCCGCGCTTGAGCTTTACTACCAGCACCGGCCGCGCCGGCCCGTGGTGGCGGTGATCTACACCCACAGCCACGTCGACCATTTCGGTGGCGTTAAAGGCGTGGTCAGTGAAGAGGCGGTTCGTGACGGCCGGGTGCGGATTTATGCGCCGGACGGTTTCATGGAGGAGACGGTGAGCGAGAACGTGTTCGCCGGCCCGGCCATGAATCGCCGCGCCCAGTATATGTATGGCGGTTTGTTGCCCCGTGGGCCGCGCGGTCAGGTCGACGCCGGGCTGGGCAAGGGCACGTCACGGGGCACGGTAACCTTGATCGCGCCCACCGATTCGATCGTCGAGCCGATCGAAACACGTACCCTGGACGGGGTGGAAATCGAATTCCAGCTTACCCCGGGCACCGAGGCGCCGTCGGAGATGAATCTTTATTTTCCGCAATGGCGAGCCCTGTGCGTGGCGGAGAACGCCTGCCAGTGCCAGCATAATATTCTCACCATTCGCGGGGCGCTGGTGCGCGATCCGCGCATCTGGTCCTATTACCTCGGTGAAACCCTGGCCCGCTACGGCAACCGCAGCGACGTGCTATTCGCGCAGCACCACTGGCCCACCTGGGGCGGCGACAACATTCGTGAGTTTCTCGCCGACCAGCGTGATATGTATGCGTTTTTAAACGATGAGACGCTGCGCCTTCTTAATCATGGCCTTACGCCGCTGGATATCGCCGACCGTTTGAAGAGCCTGCCGCAGCCGCTGGCCAACCGCTGGTACGCGCGCGATTACTACGGTTCGGTGAGCCACAATGTGCGTGCGGTCTATCAGCGCTACATGGGGTTCTATGACGCCAATCCGGCCCACCTCAACCCGCTGCCGCCGGTGCAAAGCGCACGGCGCACCATCGACTGGATGGGGGGTGCCGACCAGGTGTTGGAAAAGGCCACCGAGGCCTTCCGTGACGGGGAGTACCGCTGGGTCGCCGAGATCGTCAATCAAGTGGTATTCGCCGACCCCGACAACGAGCAAGCGCGCGCTCTGCAGGCCGACGCTTTAGAGCAACTGGGCTATCAGTGCGAGAACACCACCTGGCGCAACGCCTATCTGACCGGGGCGCAGGAACTGCGGCGCGGCGTTAAACGGGTGCGCGGTGGTCAGCCGCCGGATCTGGTGCGCGCGTTGACGCCGTCGTTGTTTTTCTCGTTCCTCGCGGTGCGCTTGAACAGCGAAGCGGCCGCGGCGTCACCGATGACACTCAATTGGCACTTTCCGGATCTGAACGAGGATTACGCGCTGACCGTGCGCAATGGGGTGCTCACCCACCTGGCCGACCATCAACACGAGGTGGCCGACGCGGCAGTGTGTATGCAAAAAGCGGATTTGGACCGCGTTGGTCTGGGCGAGATCAGCTTGGAGCAGGCGCTTGAAGAGAAGGTTCTGAAAGTGTCCGGCGACGGTGAGCGGGTGGCCGGCTTTTTTGCCATGCTTGATCGTTTTGAGCCGTCCTTCAACATCGTTACGCCGGCGACACCGATGTAACCGTTTACGGTGGTCCGGCCACCCGCCCGGTTTGCCGAGCGGGTGGCTATCGGCGCGGTGAGCGCGACAGTCTGATCAAGACGCCAAAGAGCCCAGCGTGACCGTTTTCAACTCAAGGAACTCATCAATGCCGTAGTGAGAACCCTCACGGCCAATGCCCGATTCCTTGATTCCGCCGAAAGGCATCGCTTCGCTGGTGAAAAGGCCTTCGTTGATATTCACCATGCCCGCTTCAAGCGCATCGCTGAGGCGCCAGATGCGCTCCATGTCACCGGTGAAACAATACGCGGCGAGGCCGTACGGTGTCCGGTTCGCCAGGTCTATCGCCTCTTCTTCATCCTTGAACGACATGATGGACGCCACCGGTCCGAATATCTCTTCGTCAACGCACGCCATGGCGGGGGTGATGTCAGCCAGTACCGTGGGTTGGAACATCAGCGAATCATCTTGCGACAACTCTCCGCCGGTGAGCAGGCGCGCGCCCAGACCGGTGGCATCGTCGACAATCCAGCGGATCTTCTCCAGGGCGCCGGCATTGATCAGCGGCCCGGCGGTCGTTTGAGGGTCCATACCCGAACCCACCTTCACGGACCCGCGCACCGCTTCAACGTAGCGCTGCAGGAAGGTTTCGTAGACGCCCTCCTGGACCAGGAATCGGTTAGGGCAAATACAGGTCTGGCCGCTATTGAAGAACTTGGACTGCACGGCACATTGAACCGCTTTGTCCAGATCGGCATCCTCGAAAACAACGAAAGGCGCGTTGCCGCCCAGCTCCAGGCTGACGTTCTTGACGCTGTCCGTGCATTGGCGGGCAATCAGCTTGCCAACGCGCGTCGAGCCGGTGAAGGAAACCTTACGAACAAGTGCACTGCTGGTGATCGCGGCGCCGATGTCCGCGCCTTTTTTGGCCGTGACCACATTGAAAACGCCGGGTTCGATACCGGCCCGGCAAGCCAGGTCCGCTAACGCCAAAGCCGAGAGAGGCGTGTCTTCCGCCGGTTTAAGCACAATCGTGCATCCGGCGGCCAGTGCCGGTGATACTTTTCTCGTCACCATGGAGCTGGGGAAATTCCAGGGGGTAATCGCCGCCACGACACCCACCGGCTCTTTGGTGACGAACACTCGCCGACCGGGCTGCTGGGGCGGGACCACGTCGCCGAGAACCCGTTTGGCCTCCTCGGCGAACCACTCCACGAAGCGGGCGCCGCTGAGCACCTCTGCCTTCGCCTGCGGTAACGGCTTTCCTTGCTCAAGCGTCATGATCGCGGCGAGGTCGTCGCTGTGCTCCACGATCAGGTCGTACCATTTTCGAAGCAAGGCCGCGCGAGCCGCCGGTAATTTGGCTCGCCAGGCCGCGCCGGCGGCATGGGCGGCTTCGATTGCCATCTCAGTGTCTTGCGCCGCCATATCCGGAACCTGTGAAAGAATCTTGCCGGAAGCCGGGTTGATCACCTCAAAGACCTTGCCGGATTGCGCCTTGCTCCATTCGCCATTAATCAATCCGCATTCGCGAATGAGCGAGGGATCTTTTAGAAAACGTTTCACTTCTGACATCTCAAACTGCTCTATCTGTGTGGGCTTGTAGGTAACTTCGATCTGATTTACGGGTTCGATTCGGCGCCTTTCAACCGCCGGCGGGCGAGCCACCGTACACGACCGAGTAAGGGGAATAACAAGAACAAAGCGGTAACCAAGAAGAACCCGGAGGCTATCGGTGAGCTTAGAAACTCGACAAAGCTGCCCTCGGTCAACACCAGGCCCTGTCGCAAGCTGCGCTCGATCAAGGGGCCGAGCACGAAGCCGATAACCAGCGGTGCCAGAGGGTAATGGTTCTTCCTCATGATAAGACCGAAAATACCGGCCAGAAGCGTAACAAGGAGATCAAAGCCGCTTGAGTTGACGCTATAGGTGCCCGCGCCAATCAGTACCACGATGCAGGTCAAGAGAAGCGGCTCCGGGATTCTCAGAATCCGGGAAAACACCGGTGTGACCAAGGCGGCGACAGGAATAATCAGCAGACACGACAGCACCAGCGCGGCGAATATAAAGAAGCCCAGCCCGGCGTTGTTGGAGAAAAACTGGGGGCCGGGGGTAACGCCCTGGATGGCAAGCGCGCCGAGCATGATGGCGGTAATCGGATCGCCGGGGATGCCCAGCGAAAGCGTGGGGATCATGGCGCCGGAGGTCACCGCGTTGTTGGACGCTTCCGAAGCAATGACACCGTCGGGCTCACCGGAACCGAAATCGGCGCGGTTCACGGAGCTGCGCTTGGCCTCCGCATAGCTAACGGTGGACGCCGCGACCGCGCCGATACCGGGAAGAATGCCAATCCCCGTGCCGATCACCGACGATTTAATAAGCACCGCTCTGCGCCGCCATATATCACCGAGCTTTGGAAGCTGCATGCGGTCTTTTCTATCCGCGGCCGGTGCATTTTCCCTGGCGGTCACCGATGACGCTCTGTCAAACACCTCTGATAACGCGAACAGGCCGACGAGAAGAGGGAGCAAGCCGATACCGGCAGCGAGTTCGAAGGAATCGAACGTCAGGCGCGCGTAACCGGACATGGGATCCTGGCCCACCGTGGCGAGAATCAAGCCGATCAAAGCCGCCACCACGCCTTTCGCCAGGTGTTCTTTGGAAACCACGGCAAGGCAGGTTAACGCGAAAACCCCCAGCGCGAAGAACTCGATGGGGCCGAACAGCAAACCCACCGATGCCAGCATCGGCGCGGCAAGAAGGAAGATCAGCGTGGCGATAACGCCGCCCACCGTGGAGGCCACGGCGGCCCAGCCGATGGCAAGTGCGCCGTTACCGGCTTGCGCCATGGGGTAGCCATCAAAAAGCGTGATCGCGGATTGCGGCGTGCCGGGGGTGTTGATAAGGATTGCCGAAATTGAGCCGCCAAAAACAGAGCCGGCATAGATGCCAAGCAGTAAACCAAGACTGGACTCAGTACTCAGGACGAAGGTTAGCGGCAGCACCATGGTGATGCCGAGTATCGAGCCCACCCCCGGCAACGCGCCGAGAATCGTGCCGCCGGCTACCCCAAGCACTATGAGTGCCAAGGTGGCGGGATTAACGAGTAATTCTAAAGTGGCTGTTAGTATATCCATCTTTGTCTCGCCATTATCTGGAATTAAAAGGTGGGTAACGCCGTGCCTGGCGGCGTGGCGTTCAAGCCGTAATGAAACCCGTACCAGATAATCAGTACGTACAATGCCGATGTCGCCAGAATCCCTATCGGTTTTCTGTACCCAAGGGCTGCGGGTAACAGCGCGAACAAGAGCAACGCGCTGTACACGAATCCGAGGTGCTCGTAGCTCAGCAAGAAGAGCGCGGTTAACGCCACGCTGCTTAGAAGCGCCGAGAGCCTTATGCCTTGTTGCTTGCTCTCGGCTTTTATCAAGCCGCGAACAGCAAGAAAGGTGCTAAGAGCGAGCAGCGTGAAGAGCAGTATCCGGGGATACCAAACAGGGTTGTAGGCAATGTCGTCCATCCCGAAGCGACCGTTGTAGGTGTCGGCCACCACATAAATTGACGAGATAAGGATGGTTATTGGGAATACTACGCCCGGTCGCCATGTCATGATCGTCAAAGCCTCTTGTTATTCGGCGAGTATTTCTTTAATCAGAGCGCGATTCTTGTCTGAGCTGGACTTAAGGAAATCCAGAAATTCCGGGCCGTCCGTGTAGCTGGAACGTACCAGTTGTTGCTCCAGAGTCTTGACAAAGCCCGGAGATTGGGACAGCTGCTCACAGGCGGAGGACAGCTTTTGATGTGCGGTGTCGGGTATTCCCTTCGGTGCGACGAAACCGAAGGTGATGCCGGCGGAATGATCGAAGCCCTGTTCCTTGGCGGTCTTGGCGTTGGGGGCCTTAGCCAGCCTCTTTTCGTCGAACACCGCGATAATCTGGCGGCGACCGTCGTCGCCCAGGGTGTTGATGAGAGAGCTCACTGCCGCGTAAAGATCGACGTTGCCGCTTTTAAGTGCGGCCACGCCGGGCGCCGCGGAGCGGAAAGGGAGCGAACGGGCGGTGGTGATACCCGTTTTCTTGAAAAACTCTTCCATGGCGAGGTGGGGAAGGCTCGCCGGGCCAGGGTGGCCATAAACGATGCGGTTCTCTTTTGCGTACTCAGCCAGTTCTTCCAGGTTGCTGAAAGGCGCGTCGGGGCGGGCGAAGACCACCACCGGGAACTCCACGAGTTGGCAAATATAGTCGAACGAGTCGAAATCATAGGGCGTGTTCCTGCGATGCGGCTGCAGGTTCAAATTACCCTCGGTGGTAAAGCCAATGGTATAGCCGTCAGGCTTCTTACGGGCCAGAGCCGCCATGCCGATAGTGCCGACGCCTCCGCTAATATTCTTCACAACGACTTTCTGGCCGAGGATCTCGGTTAGATCGTGCGCCGCGGACCGGCCCACAATGTCAATAACACCGCCGGCGGGATAGAAGTTGATCAAGGTAACCGGCTTTGTCGGGTAGCTTTCAGCGTGGCCGGCGGCCGCGAAGAAAGCCGAAGCCAAGAGTGCGGGTACAAAAAAGAACGTTCTTATAAGCTTGAGCATTTTTCTCTCCTGAGCGGTTTTTATATGTATTGACCGGCGTTTTGAATTGTGATCGCAGGCTTCTGGTAACCATAAAAGATAAGCGGTACGGCGAGTAGATAAGAATTCCGGGCAATGATAGACATTGTGAATACCCGGGACCCGTGCCCCAATTCGGCGTCAGGCTGGTGTTTATAGGCGGCCTTCAGACCAGGGCTGGCGCCGGTTCAGAGTGCGTTGGCGTGTAATCGGATAAGGTTTGCCAGGGCTTCGGAAGCCGGGGGGAGGGGGTCTTCGGAGCGTGTGAAGAGAGAGACCGTCATAATCTTGGGGGGCTCCTTGACCACGACGCTCACTAACTCGCTGGCGAAAGGAAACCGGTCGAGCGACATCTGCGGGAACAGGCCGCAGCATCCTGATTGCTTGGTGAATTCCAGGAACGTGACGAACGAATCCAGCCAGGTTACCCGGCTCGGCGTGGGCAGGCCGTGGTCGGTAAACGTTTCCGTCCATAACCTGCCGACGCCTTGCTTGCTGCTTAGGGAGGCCCAGGGTATGTCAAGAAGCTCTATGAGCGACTTGGCGTCCCGGTACCGTGATGACGCGCTCGTTATCACCATCAGGTCGGTGGAATAGAAAGGCTCCTCGGTGAACTCACGGGAAGGTATCTCCGGACTGGGCCCCACCACCATGTCAACACGACCTTCTCTAAGGCGCGCGAGGGAATTGGGGTGGACCTCTTCAACCACTGTCACCTCGATATGAGGCCAGGTCTTCTTGTAGTCGACCAGCACCTGGGGCATGACCGCGTAAGCAATAAACGGCGAGACGCATACCGATGCGGAGCCTTGCGTGCCGCCCAGTATCTGGTGTACTTCGTCTTTCAGCCTGTTGGTCTCGGTGCAGATTGCATAGGCCCTTTTTATCACCTTCGCACCGGCTTCGGTGGGCCGCATGCCGCGGGAGCTCCGGACGAACAACGGGGTGCCCAGTTCTTTCTCAAGCTGGCTCAATGCTTTGGTCAGCGTCGGTTGGGTCTTGTTAAGAGACCGGCAGGCACTGTGAATGGATCCCGTATCAGCAATGGCCAACACTAACTCTAGCTGCTGAAGGTTCATCGGTATTCCTTTTGTCTATCATTGAAGAATAAATTGGTCTACAACACCGTGGCGCTCTGTTCTACCTTCGCTAACTCTAATCATGACAAATACGAGCCGGTTTATCTGTCTTAATTTGAGGTCTCACAATGAGTCTTTTAATTGGCGGGCATAGACGCGGCTTTTCCTAAGAGAAGAAGGTTCGGAGAGAAGTATGAAGTCTGCGGTGCTAGAAGAGTTTGGCCAACCTTTGGTAATCACGGATGTTGAAATAGGTGAGCCTGGCCCGGATGAAGTCCTGGTCAGAACAGCAGCAGTCGGACTATGTCATAGCGACCTCCACATGATGAACGGGGCGCGCGAGTACCCGCTTCCGGCCATCTTGGGCCACGAAGTCTCGGGTATTATCGAGAAAGTGGGCTCCGCGGTAAACGGCTTTGAGGTCGGCGACCACGTCGTGGGGTCTCTCTCCGTTCATTGTGGCCATTGCCCGCTTTGCGATGCGGGGCATCAGGTTCTCTGCGGCAATACGGATGTTCGAAAAGCGCCGGGGCAAGCGGAGCGCCTGTGGAAAGATGAAACCAAGGTAAGCCAGGTATTCAATATTTCCGGTTTCGCGGAGAAGATCCTGGTGCACCACAGTGCCCTGGTGTCGATCCGCAAAGATATGCCACTGGACCGAGCCGCCCTGCTGGGGTGTGCGGTGCTGACCGGTACCGGCGCGGTTTTTCGCAGCGCCGAAGTGCAACCCGGTTCAAAGGTGGTGGTCGTGGGTTGCGGCGGGGTCGGTCTCTCTGCGATAAACGGCGCGGCAATCGCCGGTGCGGCGCAGATCATCGCCGTTGATCCGCTGGACGATAAACTGGCTATGGCGAAGAGATTCGGCGCCACCGATGTGGTGAACGCCAAAGCCGACAATGTCGTGGAGCAGGTTTGTGAACTGACCGGCGGCGGTGTCGATTATGCGTTCGAGTGTATTGGTTTAGAGGTCACCACAAGCCAGTGCTACAACATGCTCGCGCCTTCGGGGCTGGCGGTCGTCATTGGACTGTTCAAACCGGGCAGCGTCGTGGAGTTGCCGGCGGAAGGGTTTCTGAGCGAAAAGCGCATCCAGGGTTCTTTCATGGGGTCGAACCGGCTCTCGATCGATATACCGCGCCTGGTGGAACTGTACATGAAAGGACAGTTGAAACTGGATGATCTGATTTCCAAGCGCATCTCGCTGGAGCAGATCAACGAAGGTTTTGATTTGATGAGAGACGGTCGCGCCGCACGCAGTGTGGTGGTTTTCCCGGAAACAACACCGGCCTGAAGCACAATAAGCAGGCCTGGTTAGCCGGCCCAGGTTTCAATCAGATCAAGCGCCTTGCGGGCCGCTGGCGACAGGGTGCGGTTGGCCAGGCGGACCACGGCCAGCTTCACGCTCTGATGGCTGTCCTGGATGTCGAGCCTGACGATCTGGCCCGCCTCCACAAGGCCCCGGCAAACCGATGGCGTGGCACTGAGTACGGAGTGGGTCCGCGTGACCACGTCGCGGAGCGTGGGCAGGTCATTGCACTCCAGGCTGAGGGCCAGTGCCTCGCCAGGTGCCTGGCCGAGACGCCGTTTCAGGCGGGCACGGGTTGCGTCGGGCAACGGCACCGAGACCAGCGGATAGTCGCTGAGCTCACGTGTCGCGATGGCGCCTCGCCCTGCCAGGGGATGATCCCGGTTCACATACCAGCCGGCCTCTTCCTCCGACAACGATATCGTTTCCAGTGGCGAGTCGTGAGGCACGGTACGCCGTACCACCACGGCGAACTCCAGCTCTTCTCGTTCTACTTTGTCGAGGAGCGTGGCCCAGTCGCTGACTTCCACCTTTACCTGCAGGTGAGGGTGCTCGTTAAGGAGCGTGCTAAGGACATCGGGCAGCAGGATCGCGGCGGGGTACGAACCGGCGCCGAAACGGACTTCGCCCATGTCGTGGTTGCGGATCAGCTCCGCATCATGGCGAAGCCCTCTGGCCTCGAGCAGCACACGACGTGCTCTGTTGATGAGCTGTTGGCCGGCGGTGGTGGGTACAACGCCTTTGGAGGTGCGGTCGAACAAGCGAATGCCGAACTCATGCTCCAGGTTCTGAATCCCCCGGGTCAGAGCGGATTGGCTGAGATGCGTCCGTTCGGCTGCTTTTATGAACGAGCCTTCCTCGGCCAGGGCCACTAATTGGTCTAGTTTTCGCAAATTCATGAATGCGTTCGGTGCATTGATTTTATGAAGTTTATGCATTTGTATCATTTAAAAACCGAGCGTACAACGTTAGCTATTTACCTATGCGGGCATGCCCGCCCTACCAGGAGTTTTCCTTATGTCTCAGGAACCCAAACCGGCTCAGCCTTGCACTGTGGAGTGCAACCACGCGTTCGGTAAGCACCTGCCGTTCGAGGACAATGTTGACTTCGAGAATGCCCGCAGGGGGTTCATTGCCACCTTTGACGGTGATGCGGTGTTTGGTGAGGCCGGTAACAAGGTATGGGATTTCCGAGCCTACGATTTCGTGAAAGGTGAGGAAGCACCGGACACGGTCAATCCCGCCCTTTGGCGCTTGGCCCGTGTGAACAATCATTCCGGGTTGTTCAAGGTCTGTGAGCACGTTTACCAGATCCGCGGTTTCGACCTCTCCAACATGAACATCATCGAGGGCGATACCGGCCTGATCATTATGGACCCCTTGGTCAGCACCGAAGTCGCTAAAGCCGGCCTGGAGGTTTACTACCAAAACCGCCCGCATCGCCCGGTTGTGGCGGTGATTTATACGCACAGCCATACGGATCATTTTGGCGGTGTTAAAGGCGTGGTCACCGAGGAACAGGTCAAGTCCGGCGAGGTGAAGATTTACGCGCCGGAAGGTTTCATGGAAGAGACCGTGAGCGAGAACGTCTTTGCCGGTACAGCGATGCGTCGCCGTGGCGAGTATATGTACGGTCGTACCTTGCCGGTGGGGCCGCGTGGTCAGGTTGACGCCGGCCTGGGTAAGTCGACCTCGAACGGGACGGTGACGCTGATCGCGCCCACGGACGAAATTTCCGAAACCTTCGAGACCCATGTGATCGACGGTGTGGAGATCGAATTCCAACTGACCCCCGGCACCGAAGCGCCCGCTGAGATGAACCTGTACTTCCCGCAGTGGCGGGCCCTGTGCGTGGCCGAGAACGCATGCCAATGCATGCATAACATTCTCACTATTCGCGGCGCCCAGGTGCGCGACCCGCGCATCTGGTCCTACTACCTCGGGGAAACCCTGGCCCGTTATGGTGATCGCAGTGATGTGCTGTTCGCTCAGCACCATTGGCCCACCTGGGGCGGTGAGAATATCCGCGAGTTTCTCGCCGACCAGCGCGATATGTACGCTTTTCTCAACGATGAAACCTTGCGTCTTCTGAACCACGGTCTGACCCCGCTGGACATCGCCGCTCGCCTCAAGAGCTTGCCGCAGCCGCTGGCCAACCGCTGGTACGCCCGCGATTACTACGGCTCGGTGAGCCACAACGTGCGCGCGGTCTATCAGCGTTACATGGGCTTCTACGATGCTAATCCGGCCCACCTCAACCCGCTCCCGCCGGTGGACAGCGCACGGCGTACGATTGAATGGATGGGCGGCGCCGAGCAGGTGCTGGAGAAAGCCGCCGCGGCCTTTGCGGACGGCGAGTACCGTTGGGTGGCCGAGATCGTCAATCAGGTGGTGTTCGCCGATCCCGACAACGAAGAGGCGTGCGCCTTGCAGGCCGACGCTCTGGAGCAGCTGGGGTACCAGTGCGAGAACACCACCTGGCGTAACGCCTACCTGACCGGCGCCCAAGAGTTGCGTGGCAAGGCCACCAGAATGACACGCCCCAATGTTGCGCCGGACCTGGTGCGGGCCATCTCACCGGATCTGTTCTTTTCCTTCTTGGCGGTGCGGCTGAACAGCGAGCAGGCGGCGTTACAGCCCATGACTCTTAACTGGCGGTTCTCGGATTTGGATGAGAGCTATGCTCTGACCATTCGTAACGGTGTTCTTACGCATCTTGCCGACCATCAGCATGAGCAAGCGGACGCGGAGGTCGTGATGACCCAGCCGGAGTTGTATAAGGTCGGCCTGGGGGAAGTCACCCTGGAGCAATGCTTGGCCGATAACCGGATCACCGTAAAAGGCAGCACTGAGAAAGTAGAAACCTTTTTCTCCATGCTTGACCGGTTCGATTCCGTCTTCAATATCGTCACGCCCGCGACGCTGGCGTAACCCCTCCGGCGGCCGGGGCGGCGCCTTTTCAGTCGCCGCCCCGTTCCAGCGCCGCCAC
>JBFJUC010000033.1:0-14964 GCA_041624875.1 Alcanivorax sp. | reverse complement strand
GCATCATGATGCCCAGCGCCAGCACATTGACCAGCAGGCGCTGGCGAATCCGACCGGTCCAGAGAACCGCCGCCACCATCACCAGCGCGCCCAGCGGAATCGCCAGCATTTCCCAGAGATTGTAATCGGGCAGGGTGAGCGCCAGGGGCAGGTCGTTGAGCAGGCTAGGCATCGTTTTCACTCGGTACGGCCGGAATATTTCCGTCTGTTGGTGTCTGTTACCGAATGTTATCGACCGCTAGTAGGATTTCCTTTAATTGCGTCACAAAACTAATGCCAAAGTGCCATCATGTAGGTAATAGTTACTACCCGGCACGTTCGTCCAGGTAAGCCTTCAGGGCGTCCGGGTCGGGCACCGTGATGCGCCCGTAGCTGAACCGGATCAGCCCGCGCTGCTCCAGGGCCTTGAGCACGCCGTGCACGCCCTGGCGGGTCATGCCCATCATGTTGGCGATGTGCTCGCGGGTCAGTTTGAAGGTCACCGGGCCGGGGCCGCGCTGGGGATCGTGCATGTGCGCCAGGAACAGCAGCCGCCGGCCCACCCGCCCGGGCATGTCGCGCAGGGCGTTGTCCTCGATGATGGAGATCGCCGACCACAGCCGCCGGCTGAGCATGTCCAGGGTGCGCGGGTAGGCCTCCGGATAGCGCGCCAGCAGGGCGCGGTAGTCCTGGCCGGGCACCTCCACCAGCTCGCCGTCGGTGTGGGCGGTGGCGCCGAACACCCGCGGCATACCCGGCGAGAACACGGTATCGCCGAACCAGGCGCCGGGCTCGAACAGGGTGAGCATGATTTCCCGGCCCTCCGCGTTGGTGGAGCCGATGCGCACATTGCCGGCGCCCACCACCGACAGCGCCGATTGCACCTCGCCGCGCTGGTAAAGCACCTCGTTGGCCTGGAACGGACGCACCCGGGCCAGCGGCGCCACCTCGCGCAGCGCCTGCTCCGGCAGGCCGGACAGCAGTGAGCAGCTTTTCAATACCTCGAGAACGTGATCGACCATCGCCCAGACATCCCGTAACGCCGTGCCGGGCGCCAACTGTCAAACCGTTG
Source organism: Alcanivorax sp. (assembly GCA_041624875.1). Classification (GTDB taxonomy): domain Bacteria; phylum Pseudomonadota; class Gammaproteobacteria; order Pseudomonadales; family Alcanivoracaceae; genus Alloalcanivorax. The sequence goes on along the minus strand of JBFJUC010000033.1, from coordinate 13,913 downwards.
ACAGTTTCAGAGCGGCGCGCGGCCTAGACTCACCATCATACATCCAATAAACGCCAGGGCGTTCAAGCCCCAGCCGAGGAGAGAAGTATGGACGGTCATCACGACGAGCCGCGCGCTCAGTTCAAGCATATGGAAGAGGGCACCGCCGAGGACTGGAAGATCATCGGTCAGGCCTTCGGTGGTTTCGCCAAGGAACTGCCCGATCGCGTCATCACCCATCTGCAGCTGCTGGAAGGCGATTGCGGCGGCTTCCCGGTGGACCGCCTCACCCACTGCCTGCAGACCGCCACCCTGGCGCACCGCGACGGCCAGGACGAGGAATACGTGGTGTGCGCCCTGCTGCACGACATCGGCGACACCCTGGGCCCCTACAACCACGCCGACGTGGGCGCGGCCCTGCTGGAGCCGTTCGTTAGCGAGGAAAACCACTGGATGGTGAAACACCACGCCATCTTCCAGGGCTATTACTTCTTCGAGCACCTGGGCCTGGACCCGGAGCTGCGCGAGAAGTACCGCGACCATCCGTGTTTCGATCGCACCGTGGAATTCTGTGCCAAGTACGACGCCGCTGCCTTCGACCCGGAGCAGGAGACCCTGCCGCTGTCGTTCTTCGAGCCCATGCTGCGCCGGGTAATGGCCAAGCCCAAGCGTTCGCTGTACAAGAATAAGCTCGATGCGGACCAGCAGGAGCAGCGCCAGACCGCCTGACACCGTCCTGATCACAACGCCCCGGCCCGTTGGCCGGCGGCGTTGTCATATTCCGTTTATTGAAATGCAATTTCGTCGAAACGCCTCGTTCATCCCGTCGCGATAGCGTGAAGGCTGCGTTCAGTCTTCTTACTCGGGAGTTCAACCATGATGATTTTGCATCGGCCCCGGTGGTACGCCGCCGGGCTCAGTTTTTTGTTGTGTCTGTTTCTTGCCGCCTGTGGCGGCGACAGCGATTCCGACTCGTCGGCGGTCACGCCGCCGGACAACGGTGGTGGCGACAGTGGCGCCAATGCCTTCACCGTAGCGGTGATTCCGGATACCCAGAAGTATTCGCGCTACTCACCGGAGCGCTATACCGCCCAGACCCAATGGATCGCCGACCATTACCAGGACGAGAAGATCAAATTCACCCTGCACCTGGGTGATGTGGTCGATCTGCCCCGCCAGAACGGCGAGTGGGTGGCCGCCCGCCAAGCGATGCAGATACTGGAAGCCAACGCGGCGACGCCGTACAGCGTTCTGGCCGGCAACCACGATGTGCTAAACAGCGGCCAATGGGACGACCAGCGTGACCTGACGGCGGAACCCTTCCTGCAGCACTTCCCGGCGTCCTTGCAGGCCGCCAACTTCACCACCTTCCAGGGCACCGACAGCACCGGTTTCAACAGCTACCACATTTTTGAAGCCGGCGGCCGTGAGTTTCTGGTGCTAGCGCTGGACTGGCTGCCGTCGGAGCAAACCGTGGCCTGGGTACAGGGCGTTCTTGACCAGCATCCGGCTACCCCTGCCATTCTGACCACCCACCAGCTGCTGGGCATCGGCTCCGACGGCGAAACCGCCGTGTTCACCCCCCTGGGCCAACAGCTGTGGGAAGACCTGATCCGCACCAATGACCAGATCTTCCTGACCCTCAGCGGCCACAACCACGGTGAAGCCACCCTGATCGGCAAGAACCAATACGGCCGCGACGTGGTGATGGTGGTGGTCGACTATCAATCCGGCTTCTGGGGCGGCAACGGCATGATGCAGTTGGTGACCTTCAACGAAGCGGACCAGCAACTGGATTTCCGTTCCTACTCGCCCTGGGTGGCGGCCATCCCGGAGGCTGAGCGTCAGCCCCAGGACGAGCTGTCGCGCTGGGAATTCAGTGTGCCGATGAACTTCGAGCGGCGTTTCGCCGACCTCAACCAGGGCAATGTGGCGGACGCCCCGGGCAATATCGAGGGCACCGAGGCCTACTGGATTCTCGACGATGATCACCGCATCACCCGCGCCGACGGCGCGGTGCAGTTCCTGGACGCCTCCGGCAATGGCAACCTGCTGGAGCTGGTCGCCTATAACGAGCCGCAGGGGGAGTTGGCCGATTTCTTTGAGCTTCGTGATGACAAACCACCGTTCGGGTATGCCGCCGGCACCGCCACCTTCCACGGCAACAACGACATTGGCGGTTACTACCTGACCACCGGCGGGGCCGGTCTGAGCTTCGAGAACAGTGCCGCCGGCAAGCCGGGTTTCCTGCCGCAATACACCATCGAAGCCATTGTCCGCTTGCCGTCGGATTGGATGCGCGACGAGAACCAGTGGTCCGGCATTCTCAACCACGAACCGGGCGTCACCCAGGTCTGCCAGTACCACGAAGTGGCCTGCTCCGGCAGCGACGCCGCTCTGGGGCTCAATGTTTCCTCCCTGAAGGAGTTCCAGTGGGTGAGCACCTCGCAGAACGGCAAGGGTCAGGACAACTGGTCCTGGGAAGTGAGCAGCGATTACTGGTACCACATCGCGCTGGTCAACGATGGAGAGCGGGTGCAGATGTATGTGGACGGCTCGCTGGTGATGCGCACCGGGGTGGACGAGCAGCAGGGCCTGCTGGTGGAGCCCGGCCAGCCCTGGGCCATCGGCATTAATAGTTGGCAGGGTAATCCGGGCAACTTATTCGCCGGTGACATCGCCGAGATTCGTATCAATAACCGGGTGCTGGAATCCGGCGACTGGTTGTTGAATCAATAAAACGGCGCTTCAGCGGGGTCGTCCACGGACCCCGCTATCTTGGTCCGCTTTATACGCCCAGGCGGCGCGCCATGGTCTCCATCACCCGGAACCAGGCGTCGGCGCCGTCTTCACCCACTTCGTCGAAGGCATGGGTGAGCAGCTCCCGCTGGATACCGGTGAGACGGGATTCCAGCGCGGTGCCCTGTTCGGTCAGGGCCAGCCGTTTCACCCTTTTGTCGGAGGCGTCCCGGGTCACTGCCACCAGATCCTTTTCGACCAGGGATTTCAGCGGCTTATGGATCGCCTGCTTGGTCAGCCGCATGCTTTCCACCAGCTCGTTGACGCTGAGCGCCGGGTTGCGGCCGATAAAGAACAGCAATCGGTGGTGAATGCGGGACAGGCCCTGGCTTTTCAATATGCTGTCGGGTTCGGCCACCAGCCCCCGGAAGGCGAAATGCAGGGTTTCCAGGCACTTGTTCAGCCGGTCCAGCGAAGCGTCTTCAACCATATTGGTCCACCACCAGTCTTGATTTCGGGTATATAGGTCATAAAAGTTGACCCGGATCGGCGCGCCATGCAAGCGTTTTCCCCCGGCGTCGCCGTCCTCGGTTCAGCGAAGTGTAACCTGTATAGCCGTCGATCGCAGATGAAGGATGCACCCCCGAAACGCAGAACGCCCGGCGTGCCATGGCACGCCGGGCGTTCTGAGGCCTGCGCGGGCAAGGTCAGTCGCGCAGCGCTTCCACTTCATAGACGGCGGTGGTGCCGCTGACTTCGTAACCCACCACCAGCAGCGCCTTGCCGTTGGGGGAGTCCGAGGCGGGGATGAACACCAGGCCTTCCGGGCCCAGGTCGCCGGCGCTGACCAGCACCGATTCGGTGTCCTCGGTGACCCAGTCCTCACGGCTGTTCAGGTAGTCCTGCATGACCGGGGCGCTCGGGTCGCTGATGTCGTACACCAGAATACCGCCCATCCGCTCCAGACCCAGGAACAGGAAGGTCTTGCCGCCCAGGGTGCCCAGCGTCAGGCCTTCCGGCTCGGGGCCTTTGGCGTCGCTGCGGCTGTCGAAGGCGCTGCCTTCGTCGTGGCCGCTGTTGAAGTAGTCGGCGCAGGGAATGTTGCGCTGCGCGCCGGCCATGCATTCATCGCTGGCCATAAACTGCTCAATGGCGTCGCCGGAATCCCACACCAGATCGCCCTGCGCGTCCCAGATCGCGAAGGAACGGCCGCCGTAGGCGTACAGGGTGTCGTACATGATGCGGTCGCCCGCCGGGTCTTCCACGCCGGCGTCGGTGAACATCACCGGGTCGCCGTTGCCGTCGGTGCGGTAGCCTTCCGTCCAGGTGATGTTCAGGCGGCCCAGCACGTCGTCCTCGCGGCAGTCGCCGGGGTCGCCATCGACCGCGCCACAGTAGCCGAAGGTGGTGGGGTTGAGGAGGCCGCCGGCGCCAAGCGCACGGAGCTGAGGCGGCAGGTCATCGCCGCAGCGGCGATCAAAGCCGGATGCGTGCACCAGGTGCTTGACCCGGAATTCTTCCACGAAACCCTGGCTGGCATCGCCGGCGCAACCCGCGCCTTCGGTACCCCAGTAGGCATCGTTGTCCTCGCCCCAGGCGCGGGCGTCACCCTCGTTGGCGGTGACCAGATAGGTCTCGCCGCCGGCGCTGTAGGCGTGAATGGCGTCCGGCAGGTAGAGGCTGACCACGCCGTCGAAAGTGCGGATGTTGATCACCCCGTCATCGTCGCTAGCGTCGAAGCCGTTGCCGTCCTGGCTGATGTCTTTTTCACCCAGCGGCAGAATGTCGGTGACCGTGGCGCTGGCGATGTCCACCTTGGCCAGGGCGTTGTTCTCCTGCAGGACCACCCAGGCCGTGGCGCCGTCGCCGTCCAGGGCGATGTATTCCGGCTCCAGGTCCTGGGCAGCGTTGGCGCCGGGCCCGTAGACCCGTACGCCCTGGTCGCGCAGGTCGTCTTCCTGGCCGTTGTAGGCGCTGAAATCGGCGGTGGCGACCACCGGGTTTTGCGGATCGCTGATATCCACCACGCTCACCGAGCCTTCCGGATCAACGCTGTAGTCGTCGCTGGGCTCGCCTTCGTTGGCGGTGAGTACATACTGGCCGTCGGCGGTGAACGCCACCATGTCCGGCAGGGCGCCGACCTCGACAAAACTGATCAGCGCCAGGGTTTCGGCGTCGTACAGCGCCAGGTAGCCGGCATCGGTCTTGACCGGTGCTTGCACCGCCACCGCCACCAGACCGTCACGCACCGCCACGCTGTTGACTTCGGTGTTCGCGGCGATCTCCGAGGTGGTCAGAGTATCCACCAGCGCCGGGTTGGCCGGATCGTCCATGCCCAGCACGTCGAGGGCGCCTTTCTGGGCGTTGACCACGAACACCCGCTGGGTGCCGGCATCGTAGGCGGGGATTTCCGCTGCGCTCTCATCGAACTGGCCGGTGCTGTAGCGGCCCATGAAGTTCAGCTTCACGCCGCTGACGGCGGGTGTCTCGGAGGGGGGCAGGTTGTCGTTGCTGTTGTCGCCGCCGCAACCGGTCAGCAACGCGGCGGCCAGGGTGCCGGCGCCCAGGGCAAGCCAGAGTCTCATGGAGTTACCTCGTCATTATTCGTTTGTCGGTCTCCACGCAGTGGGCCGCAAACGGATGACAAGGCGATGACGTTTTTTTGAAGGTTCCTTGAGGCTGGGTGGTTTGTGGGAGCTTGTCTTGCAAGCGAGAGGGTGGCTGTAAGCCACCCTCTCGCCGGCGGGGCCCGCTCCCACAGCCTGAAGGGTCAGGCGTCTTTCAGGAGCCGCCGCAGGACCTTGCCGGCACCGGTGGCGGGCAGGCTGTCGATAAAGGCGATCTGGCGCGGGTACTTGTAGGCGGCCATATGTTCTTTGGCCCAGTCGATCAGCGCTTGCTCGGTGACCTTGCCCTGGTGGTCCGGCTTGAGCACCACGAACAGTTTCACGGTTTCGCCGCGCTGGTCGTCAGGCACGCCGATGGCGGCGGATTGGGCGATGGCCGGGTGATCGAGCATGAGCGCTTCCACATCCTCGGGGAACACGCTGTAGCCGGAGCACTTGATCATCTCCTTGATGCGGCCGGTGAAGAACAGGTAGCCCTCTTCATCGAAGTAGCCCACGTCGCCGGTGTGCACGGCGCCGTCGCGCAGGGTTTCCGCAGTGGCTTCGTCGCGCTTCCAGTAGCCTTTGAACACCGCCGGGTTGCGCACCACGATCTCCCCGCTTTCGTTGGCGGCGCACGGCTTGCCGGTTTCCACATCGACGATGCGGATGTCATTGCCCGCCACCGGCAAACCGCAACTGCCCCACTTAATGCGCTCCTTCGGCATGAAGGTGTCGGAGGTGTGGGTTTCGCTGAGGCCGTAGGCGGCTTCGTGCAGCTGGCAGCCGGTGAGCGCTTTCCACTGCTCGGCCAGTTTTTCGGTCACCGGGATGCCGAAGCTGGTGGCCGGGTTCAGTTCCAGCGAGCTCAGGTCGCGCTGCGCGACACCGGGGTGATCGAGAATCGCCCGGTTCATTGGCGCGATGCTGTACCACATGTCGCAGCGGTATTTTTCGAACGCCTGGATCACGGTTTCCGGATCAAAGCGCGCCAGAATCACCGCGGCGCGGCGGGCGTAGACCGGCATATAAACGCCGAAGTTCATGCCCGCGATGTGGCACAGCGGCGCCACCGCCAGGCCGATGCCGTCGCGCTTGGAGGGGTTGGCCTGGTAGGACGCGGCCATCTTGAACAGGCTGCTGGCGTAGCTGAGCATGGCGCCCTTGGGGCGGCCGGTGGTGCCGGAGGTGAACGTCATCAGGCCGACGCCGTTCCACAGGTCCGCTGCCGGGATATCGGTCAGTGGCGCGGTGTCGGCCAGCACGGCGCTCAGATCGAAGGTGTCGCCGCCGGGGTCCGGTGCGTCGGTGAGCAGCTCCTTGGGCACCGGCAGGGTGGGCTGTTCCGGCAGGTAATCCTGGTAGGCGGTGGTGACCACGGTTTTCAGGTCGGGCACCTGGTCGCGCACCCCGGCGACGATCGGGTACAGCTCGCGGGCCACCACCATGGCGCACACTTCCGCGTTGCTGAGCTGGTAGGTCACTTCGGCGGCTTTGTATTGCGGGTTCACCGGCGTCACCATGGCGCCCAGGCACTGCACCGCGTAGTGCGCCATGATGTATTGCGGGCAGTTCTGCATGTACAGCGCCACCCGGTCGCCTTTGCCCACGCCGCGTTGTTGCAGGAACGCCGCCAGCCGGCGTACGCCGTCGGCCATTTGCGCCCAGGTCAGCTCGGTGCCGTAAAACACATAGGCGCGTTGGTCGGGCACCGTGTCGGCGTGATCGAACAGGTAGTCGTGCAACGGCTTTTCGCCGTCCAGATAGCGGACCGGATCACCGGACCAGGCGGAGCCGGGCACCGGCACCGGGTTAAAACCGGCCACGGATTGAGTGTTCATGAGAGTCTCCTTTAACTGTGACCCTTGATGGTCGGGTCGAGGGCGGCGCGCAGGGATTCGCCCAGGGCGTTGAAGGCCACCGCGGTGATCATGATGATCAGCCCCGGGGCATACATTTGTTCGGGAACGATGGACATGTACATGTAGCCGCGCGCGATCATCGCGCCCCAGCTCACGTCCGGTGGCTGCACCCCCAGGCCGAGAAAGCTCAGGCTGGCTTCGGCGAGCAGCGCCACCGCCAGCAGCAGGGTGCTTTGCACGATCACCGGTTGAATCGCATTGGGCAGTACATGGCGCAACAACAGGCGCAGCGGTGAGGCGCCGAAGCAGCGTGCCGCGTCCACGTACAACTCCTGGCGCACCACCAGGGTCCGGGCGCGGATCAGCCTTGCGATCTGCGGCGCGAACACCAGGCCCACCGAAAACATGGCGTTGGTCAGGCCGATGCCCATGGCGCCGGTCACCGCCACCGCAAGAATGATCGCCGGGAACGACAGGAAGGTGTCGATCACGCGGCTGATCAGAGTGTCGGTCCAGCCGCCCACGAAGCCGGCGATCAGCCCCAGGGGGACACCGATCACCAGCGCCACCGCCACCGCCAGCAGTGCCGCGTACAGTGAGTTGGCGCCGCCGTGCATCAGACGGCTGAACACGTCCCGGCCCAGGTCGTCGGTGCCCAGCCAGTGCGCGGCGGAAGGGCCGTTGAGCATCTGGTCGAAGTTTTGCGCGGTGGGGTCGTGGGGCGCCAGCCAGGGGGCCAGCAGGGCGGCGCCCAGGATCACCACCAGCACCACCAGGCTGAGGGCGGCACGCGGGTCGCCGCGCAGCCAGGTCAGAACGCGGCGGCCCAGGCCGGGGTCGTCCCAGACCTGAACACCGGTAACGTCGTTAACCGTGGAAGTATTCATGCTTCACTGATCCTCGGATCGAGAACGGTGCACGCCAGATCGGTGAACAGATTGACCAGAATCACCGTGACCACCATGGCCAGCACGGCGCCCTGAACCACCGGGAAGTCGCCCTGCAGCACCGCGTTGACGATGGAGCTGCCGATGCCCGGGATCGCGAACACCGCTTCCACCACCACGGTGGCGGCCAGAATCTTGTTGAACAGCAGCCCCACCACGGTGAGCAGGTTGACGCTCACGTTCTTCAGGCCGTGCTTCCAGAGAATGCGGGCCGGGCTCAGGCCCTTGGCGTGCAGGGTGCGCACATGCTGGGAGGACTGGATTTCCACCAGCGAGCTGCGCAACTGACGGGCGATTTCGGCGATACCGTTGGTGCACAGCGCCAGCGCCGGCAGGGTGGCGTACCAGAGCGCGGCGGAAAAATCCTCGCGTGGCGATACGAAGCCGGTGGCTGGAAACCATTTAAAGGTCAGCGCCAGATACAGCACCAGAATCATGCCGAACCAGAAGTTGGGCACCGCCACGCCCAGCGAGGCGGCGCCCATGATGCCGCTGTCCAGCGGTGAGCCGGAGCGGGTGGCGGCGAGGATGCCCAGCGGCACCCCCACCAGCACCGACAGCAACACCGCGTAGAAAGCGATCAGCAGTGTATTGGGGAAAGTGCGCGCGATGGTCTGCGCCACCGGTTCACCGGACAGCAACGAGGCGCCCAGGTCACCCTGGGCGGCCCGCCACAGCCAGTCGCCGTATTGCGCCAGGAACGGCTGATTCAGCCCGTAGGCCTCGCGGATCTGCGCGATCCGTTCCGCCGAGGCGTTCTCCCCGGCCAGCGTTACCGCCACATCGCCGGGAATCAGCTGCATCAGGCTGAACACAATAAAGGTGGCCAGCACTAGAATCGGCAGCGCCTGCAGCAAGCGCGACACCACCATTTTCTGTTTGACCCGGTTTGCTTTCACAGCAGTCGTCATAGCGTACTTCTCCGCCGCCGGCGCGGCCTGCTCAGCCTTTCAGTGAGACGCCGTTGAACTTGGGTTTGCCGAGCAGGTTATTGCGGTAGCCGCGCACCTTGTCGGTGCTCGCCACGATGCTCTGACGGAACGCCAGCGGTGCCACCAGGGCGTTCTCCATCACCAGCCGCTGCACCTTGGCCAGGGCGGCCTTGCGCTGCTCGATGCCGTCGCTGCTGCGCGAGGCCAGCAGGGCCTCGTTAAAGCCTTCCGGCGGCGCCACGCTGCCGGCGTTGAAGTAGGCGTCCTCGGTGTACATCAGTGAATAGCTGAGGCTGGGGTCCGGCCGGCCGGTCCAGGCGGAGAGCAGCATGTCGCCGGTTTTTTCCTGGCCGAAGTAAGCCGCCGACATATCGGCGATGGTGCCGGTGCGGAAACGTCCACGGATGCCGGCCTTGGCGAACTGCGCCAGCAGTACTTCCTGCATTTGCACCGAGGACTGATCGTTGTAGCCGCGCAGATCCAGCTCGATGCCGTCCGGGTAACCGGCCTCCGCGAGCAGCGCCTTGGCTTTCTCCGGGTCGTGGGGGTAGAGGCCGGCGGTCTGCTTGTCGAACGCCCAGTGGGACTGCGGCAGGTTCATGTAAGCCGGTTCGCCGGCGCCGGCCATGGTGGCGCGAATGAAGGCGTCGCGGTCGATGGCGTGGTTGATCGCTTGGCGTACCCGCACGTCGTCCATGGGTTTGCGCGACATGTTCATGTACAGCTGATAGACGTAGATAGTGGACGAGATCGAGCCGCTCAGGGTCGGCATCTTTTCCACCAGCGGTTTTTGCCGGCCGTCCAGGTGGTAGGCGAGATCCGCCTGCCCGGACATGACGGCGCGCAGCCGGGTGGCGCTGTCGGTTATGACCTTGAATTCGATGCCGCCCAGGTCGGGACGTTGCTCGCCGTGGTAGTCGTCGAAGCGGCTCATCGCCACTTCGCTGCCGTCGGCCCAGTTACCGAAACGCATGAAGCCGGCGCCCACCGGATTGCGGTCCACGCGACCGCCGTGTTTTTCCAGCGCGGCGGGGGACACCATCATGCCGGCGCGATCGGAAAGAATCAGCGGCAGGGCGGTGTCCGGATTCTTGAGCGTCAGCGTCACTTCGTGGTCGCCGGTCACCGTCACGTTATCCACCGACGCCAGGTCGGCGCGGATATTGGAAAACTCGGCGCTACGGCTGCGGTCCAGGTTGGTCTTCACCGCCGCGGCGTTGAGCGCGCTGCCGTCGTGGAAGCGCACGCCTTGTTTGAGGGTCAGCACCAGGGTGGTCGGGTCGGTGAATTCCCAGCGCTCGGCCAGGCCCGGCTGCGCTTTTAGTGATTCAAAATCCCAGGCCACCAGGGTGTCGTAGAGCGGGTACAGGAACACATGGTCGGAGCCGGAGCCGCCAGTGGCCGGGTCCAGGCTGGACGGGTTGGCGTTGGCGCCCACCCGCAACAAGCCGGCTTTGCCGCCGCTCTGCGCCCAGGCGTTGGTCGGGCCGAGCAGGGTGCCCGCGGCCAGGGCGCCGGACAGGTAGCCCATGAAGGCGCGGCGGGAAACACCGCGGCCGTCGACGGTGAGGTCCTGTTGATGATCGTTGTGTTGTTTTTTCTTCATCGTGCTCTCCACAAATTTTCTTGTTTTGTTCAAAGATTGGATTCGGCGAAATGGCACGCTACCCAATGTTCTGGACGCAGTTCGCGCCACTCGGGCACCTGCTCCGCGCACAGCGCCTCGGCTTTCGGGCAGCGAGTGCGAAACGGGCAGCCGGACGGCGGATTCAGAGGGCTGGGGATTTCCCCTTCCAGGCGAATGCGGCGGCGGTTGTCGCGCAGATCGCCGGGCAGTGGCAGGGGCTCGGCGGACAGCAATGCCTGGGTATAGGGGTGCAGCGGATGGTCGCTAATGGCGCCCGCCGGCCCCTGCTCCATCAATCGGCCCAGATACAACACGCCGATGCGGTCGCTGACGTGGGACACCACGGAAATGTCGTGAGTAATGAACGCATAGGTAATGCCGAACTCTTTCTGAAGGTCGGCGAACAGATTGAGAATTGAGCCGCGAATCGACACGTCCAGCGCCGCCACCACCTCGTCGCAGACGATGAATTTGGGGCGCAGGGTCAGAGTGCGCGCGATATTGACCCGCTGCTTCTGGCCGCCGGACAGTTCGTGCGGGTAACGTTTGCCGATCGCCGCCGGCAGCCCGACCCGCTCCAGGGCGTCGGCGGCGGTTTGTCGGCGGCTCTGCCGGTCCCCTTCGCCGATGATGTCGAGCGGTTCGATCACCGATTGCAGAATGGTCATGCGCGGGTTCAGCGCGGCATGCGGGTCCTGAAAGATGATCTGGTGATCACGGCGCAGCCGTTTGCGTTCCGCCCGCGACAGCGTGCGCAGGTTGTGTTCGCCATACCGGATGTCGCCGGCGCTGGGTTTCAACAGCCCGGCGAGGGCGCGCCCCAGGGTGGTTTTGCCGGAGCCGGATTCACCGATGATGCCGAAGGTCTCGCCGGGCTGGATGGCGAAGCTGACGCCGTCCACTGCTTTGACGGTGCCCGCCTTGGTGGCGAAGTGGATGCTCAGGTCGTGGGCGGATACGCCGGCGATGACGCTGTCCGGGCGCGGGGTCAAAGGGGCGTTCATGGTGTCACGGCTCCCGGCAAAGTCAGTTCGGCGCTGCGCCAGCAGCGCGCCAGGCGCTCGTCGGTGAGCGGCTGCAGGGGCTGGGGCTGTTCGCAGCCGTCGGTGGCGTGCGGGCAGCGCGCCTGGAAACGACAGCCTCGGGGCATCTGGTCCGGGGCCGGTACGCGTCCGGCAATCGACGGCAGCCGCTGACCGCGTTCGCTGAGACCGGGCAGCGAGCACAGCAGCCCGGAGGAATAGGGATGGCGTGGGCGGTACAGCACCGAATCCACCGGCGCGCTCTCCACCACCTCACCGGCGTACATGGTCAGCAACCGCGAACAGGTTTCCGCCACCACGCCCAGGTCGTGGGTGATGAACAGCAACGCAGTGCCGGTGCTGTCGCTGATCTCGCAGAGCAGGTCGATGATCTGCGCCTGCACGGTCACGTCCAGGGCCGTGGTGGGTTCATCGGCGATCACCAGCTTGGGCCGGCAGATCAACGCCATGGCGATCATCACCCGCTGACGCATGCCGCCGGAAAACTGGTAGGGGTAATCATTGATGCGCTGCGCCGGTGACGGAATGCCCACCTCGGCAAGGGCCTCGATGGCACGCTCGCGGGCTTCCTTGCGGCTCACTTTGCGGTGGCTGCGCAGGGTCTCGGTGAGCTGCTCACCGATGGTGAACACCGGGTCCAGGGCGCTCATCGGTTCCTGAAAGATCATGCTGATCTCGCTGCCGCGCAGGCGCCGCATACGGCTCGCCGGCAGGGTGCTCAGGTCCTCACCTTGGAAGCGGATCGCGCCGCGTACCCGGGCGGTACTGCGCGGTAGCAGCCCCAGCAGGGCAAGCCCGGTGACGGTTTTGCCGCAGCCGCTTTCGCCCACCACGCCGACCCGTTCGCCGGGTGCCACGGTGAAAGAGACATCGCGGGTGATGGCGGTCTCGCCCCCCGGATGCGCGAACGAAATACCCAGGTTGTCCACTGATAGCAGCGGTGCCTGTTGATCTTGTGGTGCCCTTTCGCTGTGTTGCGCCATGAATTCTCTCCGGCACATCCACGGTCGGCCGCGTGGCGGTCGATGGGGAATGTTGTTATTTAATGGGTTCCGTATTAATGGGTTCCGTAGGCGGCGGCGATGGTGTCGGTGACCGCCTTGTAGTGATCAAGCAGTTTGTTCAGGCCGCTGTGCTGCGTGAGCAATGAGCCGAAGTACCACAGCGGCGTAATCAGCATCACGATTTGGCGCACCGGCGTGTCCGGGCGCAATTCACCGGCGCCGATCGACAGGGTCACCGCGTGAGCGACGTAGTCCTCGAAATGCCGGGACATCTCCGAAATGCCTTCCTGGATGTCCCGCGAGAGCAGGTGATTTTCAAAACGCGCCCGCGCCGACAGGCTCCAGGGCGCGCGGCCCTTGGCGTTGTCGTTGAACTCGTAGAAACGACGTTCGCAATCCTTGGCCGTCACCATGATGCGCTCTTCCAGCGTCAGCCCCGGCTTGGCCCATATTTCCTTGAACTGCACTTCCAGGCTGTCGAAGGTTTCCTGGAACACCGCGTCGATCAAGGCGTTCTTGTTGCCGAAGTGATAGTGCAGATTGGCCCGAGTGGTATTCACCACTTCGGCGATGTCGCCGTAGCTGACGTCGGCCAGGCCACGCTGAATAAACAAATCGCGGGCTGCCTTTTTGATCTGCGCCTTCATCGGCGGCTGGCCCAATTGCGACTTTTTTTCCGGTCTGGCCAAGCGCCGCGCCTCCTGTGCCGTGTTCGTGTGAATAGTGTTCTAATTAATCTGCAAGTAAATAAAACCACTGTCAATACTAATTGACGTGTAAGTCAGTATTTGGCTATCTTGCCCCCTAACCAGAACAAGACGGACCCTGCTTCATGACCATGAAAAAGCTGCTTATTGCCAACCGCGGCGAAGTCGCCGTACGCATCGCCCGCGCCGCCGCGGACCTGGATATCGCCACCGTGGCGGTCTACCCCGCCGATGACGAACGGGCTCTGCACACCCGCGTGGCGGACCAGGCGGTGGCGCTGTCCGGCCAGGGCGTGGCCGCCTACCTGGACGGCGAGCAGCTGGTACGTGTGGCGCAGGCGCAGGGCTGCGACGCGGTGCACCCCGGCTACGGCTTTCTCAGCGAGAGCCGCGATTTCGCCGCCGCCTGCGCGGACGCCGGGCTGACCTTCGTTGGCCCGAAAGCGGACACTTTGGCGCTGCTCGGT
>JBFJUC010000032.1:0-15087 GCA_041624875.1 Alcanivorax sp. | reverse complement strand
CAGGAACCGCGTCAGCAGGCTGGCGCCCACCGCGATCACCAACAACGCGCCGGTGGTCATCAAGGTTTCCAGGATCGCACTCTTGAAGCGCTGCCAGCTCAGGGCCCGCTTAAAGAACGCCACCACGCAGGACAGGAAGGCGCCCACGGCGCCGGCCTCGGTGGCGGTAAAGATGCCGCCGAACAGGCCGCCGAAAATACCCACCATGATCAGCAGTACCGGCCAGGTTTCTTTGAGCGCCGCCACCTTCTCCGCGGTGGGAACGTCTTCTTTCACACGGGGAGCCAGCTCCGGGTTTAATTTCACCCGGATCATCACCACCGCGATGTAGCCGAGGGTGGTCAGGATGCCGGCACTGATGCCGCCCAGGAACAGCCCGGTGATCGGGACCTGCGCGATGATGCCGTAGAGAATCATAATGATTGACGGCGGAATCAGCGCACCGATGGTGCCGGCCACCGCCACCGTGCCGGTGGCCAGCTCGGCGCGATAACCGTGGCGCATCATTTCCGGCACGGCGATGCGGCCCATGGCCGCCGAGCAGGCCACCGACGAGCCGGACACCGCGGCGAAGCCGGCGGAACCGAAAATCGAGGCCACCGCCAGGCCGCCGGGAATCCCCGACAGCCATAGTCGCGCGGCTCGAAACAGCCCCTGGGTCAACTGGGCGTGGAAGCAGATAAAGCCCAGCAACAGGAACATGGGCACCGAACTGAGCACCCAGTTGGCGGCGAACTGGTAAGGAATCAGGCCCAGGGAACCCCAGGCCACGTTCCAGCCCATCAGATACCAGAGCCCACCGAAGGACACGCCAATCAGCGCCATGCCGATGGGCATGCGCAGCGCGATCAATACGATCAAAATGGACAGGCCCGACAAGCCGATCTGCACATCACTCATGACGGGACTCCCGATCCGATCCGGCGGTTATACCGTCAACGTCGGTGGGCAGCGGCGCGGCGCCCGATGCCGCATCCGGCTCGGCGCGGCTGTCATCCAGACCGGAGTGAAAGCCGAACAAATAGGCGAGAAATTTGTACGCCAACACCAGCGTCATCAGGCCGACACCCAACGGCACCACGAAGTAGGTGGGCCATACCGGGATACTGGCGTCGCCCTGCACCACGGACGCGTTAATCCCATATTTGGAAAGCGCTTCACCCCAGGTGCGAACGGTGAGCAACGCAAACACCAGCGCCGACAACAGCAACGCCCATCCCCGCAAATGTTTCTGCACGAAGCGCGGCAGCCGTTCGGTCACCACCTCCACGGAGATATGGCCTTCTTTCTGTTCGGCGAACGCCAACGGCACGAAGGCGGCGACAATCATGTAATAGTGCGAGACCACGGTGATGGTGCCGGGAATCGGCGTGCCAAACAGGAACCGCGCCGCCACATCGGCGGTGACATGCAGCATCATCAGCGCGATGGCCAGCCCGCCCAGCATGGTCATGAAATCGGTCACCACGGACAGATAACGGCCCAGGCGCTCCATGGCTCAGGCCTCCCCGGCGGGGGCAACCCGATGATCGCCGTACTGCTCACGCAGCCGGAGTTTCAGCACCTTGCCGGTGGCGGTGTGCGGTAACGCCTCGACAAACAAAATGTCTTCGGGCAACCACCACTTCACGACTCTGTCAGCCAGGTGCGCGAGCAGGCCGTCCCGATCCACGGTGCCACCGGCATGGCGAACCACCAACATTAGAGGTCGCTCCTGCCATTTCTCATGGTGCATGGCGATCACCGCCGCCTCCGCCACATCCGGATGGGAGTAAGCGGCGTTCTCCAGATCCAGCGACGATATCCATTCGCCGCCGGACTTGATCACATCCTTGGCGCGGTCCACCAATTGCAGGTAGCCGTCCTGATCGATATTGGCGATATCGCCGGTGGGAAAGAAGCCTTCCGCGTCCACGACATCGCCGCCTTCGGCCCGGTAGTAACCGCTGGCGATCCAGGGCCCGCGCACATGCAGATGCCCGGCGCTGACCCCGTCCCAGGGCAGCGGTTTACCGTGGTCGTCGACGATTTTCAGATCCACACCCCAGATGCCACGGCCCTGCTTCGCTTGCAGCTCGGCGCGCTGCTCGTCGTCGAGGGCCGCGTGCTTGGCCAGCGGTCGGTTGACCACGCCCAGAGGGCTGGTCTCGGTCATGCCCCACCCCTGCAGCACCTGTACGCCCATATCATTGAAGCGTTCCAGCATGGCGCGCGGCGGCGCACTGCCGCCAATACCAATGCTGTGCAGAGGCAGGTCCCGTACCGTGAGTTCCGGGTGCGCGTCCAGGTACTGGAAAAACATCAGCCACACCGTCGGTACCGCCTGGGAAAACGTAACGTCTTCGTCTCGCATCAATTGATACAACGATTCGCCGTCGAGATGCTCGCCGGGCAACACCAATTTGGCGCCCACCAACGCGGCGGCATAGGGCATGCCCCAGGCGTTGGCGTGAAACATCGGCACCACCAGCAACAGACTGGAATCGGCGGTGACGGCGAAGCTGTCCGGCGCCAATGCGATCAGCGAGTGCAGCACCGTGGAACGGTGCGAGTAGAGCACGCCCTTGGGGTTGCCGGTGGTGCCGGAGGTGTAACACAAGCTGGAGGCGGTGCGCTCGTCGAACTGTGGCCACTGATAATCGTCGCTGGCTTCGGCGATCAACTCCTCGTAGCACAGCAGATTGTTTACCTTGATGTCCGGCATGTGCTCGCGGTCGGTGAGGGCGACAAAGTGAGTGACACTTTTCAAGGCGGGCGCCAGTTCTTCCACCAAACCCGCGAAGCTGATATCAAACAGAAGCACTTTGTCTTCGGCATGATCAAGGATGTATTCCACCTGCTCTGGGAACAGCCTTGGATTGACCGTATGCAGCACCGCGCCGCTGCCGGACACACCGAAATACAGCTCCAGATGGCGGGCGGTGTTCCAGGCCAGGGTCGCGACCCGGTCGCCGAACGCCACGCCCAGGTTCTGCAACGCGTTGGCGGCTTTTTTGGAACGCGCTTGCAGCGTTCGATAGTCGGTTCGCTGAATCGGTCCTTCGACGCTGCGCGACACGATCTCCGTGTGCGGGTGGAACGCCGCCGCATGATCGATCAATGACGAAATCAGCAACGGCTTGTCTTGCATTAAACCCAGCATTCGGGCCTCCCGAGTTTTATTTTTATTAAGCGCGTGGCAACACCGTTAAAGACGTTCGACAATGGTCACGTTAGCCAGGCCGCCACCCTCACACATGGTCTGCAAACCGTAGCGTTTGCCGCGTTGCTTGAGCGCATGCACCAGAGTGGTCATCAGCTTGGTGCCGGAACCACCCAGTGGGTGCCCCAGCGCGATGGCGCCGCCGTTGACGTTCAAACGGTCGGGGTCGGCCTCCAGTGTTTTCAGCCACGCCAGCGGCACCGAAGCAAAGGCCTCGTTGACTTCAAACAGGTCGATGTCGTTGATTGTCATGCCGGCTTTTTTGAGCGCCTTCTGCGTGGCGGGAATCGGCGCTTCCAACATGATTTCAGGATCGTGCCCAATCACCGTCAGGTGATGGATGCGCGCCAGCGGCTCCACGCCCAAGGCTTTCAGGCCCCGTTCGTTGACGACCATAACGCCGGTGGCACCGTCACAAATCTGGCTGGCGGTGGCGGCGCTGATACGCCCGCCTTCCTGAAGCACCTTGACGCCCTGAATGCTTTCCAGCGACGCGTCGAATCGGATCCCTTCGTCAATGCGATGCAGTTGATCGCCGCCCTGGCCATCCACGCCGCGCACCGCCACCGGTAAAATCTCGTCGTCAAAGACACCGGCTTCGGTGGCCTTGATCGCTTTTTCATGGCTGAGCAACGCAAAACGATCCAGATCGTCTTTGCTGATGCCGTACTTGCGCGCCATCATCTCGGCACCGACAAACTGACTGAAGTCGTCCACCTGGGGATAGCGCTCGTGCATCGCCGGGCTGAAGTAATGCCCAAGGCCCTGTTTCTGCGGCAACACCACCGAGGCGCCCATGGGCACGCGGCTCATGGATTCCACGCCGGCGGCGATCACCACATCCTGAGTCCCCGACATCACCGCCTGGGCGGCGAAGTGCAGCGCCTGCTGTGAGGAGCCACACTGGCGATCCACGGACGTGGCGGGCACTGATTCCGGCAGCTTCGACGCCAGCACCGCATTGCGCCCGACGTTCTGCGCCTGCTCGCCGATCTGGCCCACACAGCCCATGATGACATCGTCGACCAGCGCCGGATCGGCCTGGCTGCGCTCCAACAGTTCGTTCAACACCTGGCCGGCCAGGTCCGCCGGGTGCCAGCCGGACAAGCGGCCACCTTTGCGGCCCCCCGCGGTACGCGCCGCGGCGACGATGTAGGCTTCGCTCATTGTTCTCACCTTGAAAATTCGTTGATTGCTTCGAGTGTGCGGTCGCCTGCCGACGGCGGCGTCGTCCGAAGCGACGATTTTCCACCACCGGCCGGCGTCAGCGCGGCGCCATCCGTATCGCGCCGTCCAGCCGCACGCTCTCGCCGTTGAAGTAGCGGTTACCGATCATGGTCGCGGCCAGGTCGGCGAACTCGTCCGGCTGGCCCAGCCGCTTGGGAAACGGGACCGAGGCCGACAGGGAGTCCTTGACGTTATCCGGCAGGCCGGCCATCAACGGCGTTTCAAAAAGGCCCGGCATGATGGTGTTGATACGGATGCCTTCGTTCATCAGATCGCGGGCGATGGGCAACGTCATGCCCACCAGACCGGCCTTGGACGCGGCGTAGGCGGCCTGGCCGATCTGACCGTCCTGGGCAGCCACCGAGGCGGTATTGATCATCACGCCACGCTCGCCGTCCTCAAGCGGCGCCAGTCCCAGCATGCCGGCGGCGGACTTGGCGTTGCAGCGGAACGACCCGATCAGGTTGATCTGCACCACTTTGTCGAACTCGGCCACCGGAAAGTGCTTGGCCTCGCCGCTCTGCTTGGCGCGGCTGGCGGTTTTGAAGGCGTTGCCGATGCCCGCGCAATTGACCAGCACCCGCTCCTGGCCCAGCGCCTCGCGGGCCCGGGCGAAGCCGTCATCCACGGACGCTTCGGACGTCACGTCCACCTGACAGAACACACCACCCAGCTCCGCCGCCAGGGCCTCACCGGCTTCACGGTTAAGGTCGAACAAAGCCACCCGAGCGCCGGCGGCGGCCAGACGGCGTGCCACGGCGGCGCCCAGACCGGAGGCACCGCCGGTGATCACGGCGGTGACGGAAGCGTCGATCTTCATAGTCGGTTCCTTACTGAATAGTGACTGCGATAGAAGCAAACGTTCGCGCATGCGGCCTCGGCCTGCATCGTCGAAACGGACGATATGCACCGGGGCACTTGAACCGGGCCCAAGGCAAGGCTAGCTTTACCTACTTGTCGGTATGTTCCGGCGCGCCGCGAAAGCGAACAATAACCCGGCGGTGGCACGGGCAACGCGCTGTCCAGGGAGGCACGATGAAGACGCCGAGCCGTATTCTGTCAATCCGCAGTCTGCTCTCCAGCAAGCTCAACCCACCCACGATTCATGCCTCTCAGATTCCCCGAGAGCCTATTCATGACAGCGTGGCGCGCGCCGAGAACGCCAAGCTGGTGCTGTTCCAGGCGCCCGCCGGCTTCGGCAAGTCCACCCTTATGGCGCAATGCCTGGAGCGTTTTCAAAGCCAGGGCATCGCCACCGCCTGGCTGACCCTGGACGACGCCGACAACGATACCCAACGCTTTTTGTCGTGCATCGAAACGGCGATCGCCAATTTGCTCGAAGCGGACCGCGAAGAGCTGGCGCTGTTGCACGACGGCAAATCCGCCGGCGACACGGTGCTCGACCTGATCGCCCGGCTGGCCGGCGAGACGCGCCAGTTCGCCCTGTTCCTGGACGATTTCGAGCGCCTGCATGAGCCCACGGTGCTCGGTCTGGTGCGCGAGATCATCGACCATTTACCCGCCAACTGCCGTCTGATGATCGGTGCCCGCGGCCAACCGGAGCTGGGCCTGGGCCGTCTCCGGGTGCGCGGCCAATTGCTGGAAATCAATGCGGAAAGCATGCGTTTCTCCGCCCGGGAGACGGAACATTTTCTCAACCACAACCGTGGCCTGGCGTTGACCCAGGAACAGCTGACCGGGATTCAGAGCAAAACCGAGGGCTGGGTGGCGGCGCTTTGGCTGGCCTCCCTGGCGCTGGAACACCACCCGGCGCCAGGGGAATTCATTGCCCGGTTCTCCGGCGAGGATCAGGCGGTCGCCAACTACCTGGCCGAGGACGTGCTCGCTCAGCAACCGGAGCGGGTGCGTTTATTCCTGCTTCGCACCAGTGTGCTGCGCTACCTGAGCGTGCCGCTGTGCAACGCCCTGCTGCCGGACACCGACAGCGCCTCGCTGATCACACTGCTCAATGAAGCGAATATTTTTCTGGTGCCGATCGAAAGCGAAGAGCGGCTGTACCGTTACCACAGTCTGTTCGCGGACTTCCTGCGCCACCAACTGGAACAGCAGCTGCCCGGCGAAGTACAGGCCCTGCACAAAGCCGCCTCCGCCTGGTTCGAAGCGGATCACCGCCCGGTGCCGGCCATTGATCACGCCCTCGAAGGGCGGGACTTCCCCCGCGCCCTGGCCCTGATGGCCCGCCATGCGGAGGGTTTGCTCGCCCAGGGGCGCATGCGCCTGCTGGGCCGCTGGTTCGCCGCGATTCCCGCCGACCTGCTCAAGGACTACCCGCTGCTTCAAGCGATTCATGTCTGGGCACTGTGTTTCACCTGCAGCCCGCACCGGGCCATGGAGCTGCTGCAAAGCACCGGCCTGGAGCAGTCCCGCGACCCGCAGATCCGCCCTCATGTGCTGGCCCTGCGCCCTTCGATTCTCGGCATCATGGACGACTTCGAGCAGGTCTATCTGATCGGCAGCGAGGCGCTTAAGGAGCTACCCAACGGCGAGCCCTTCGCCGACACCACCCTGGTCAACGCGGTCGCCAACGCCTATTCGGTGATGGGCAAGCATCAGGAGGCACGGCAACTTCTCGACGGCGCCCGCGACGTGCAGGGCGTTTACGAAAGCGCCTTCAACGCCATGTACTCGGAGTCGGTGGAGGGCATCATTGACCTTCAGGAGGGCCGCCAGCGCCAGGCCGCCGCCCGTTTCCGGCTGGCGGCCGGCATGAGCCGCACTCACGGCGCCTTCTCGTTCAATGGCACCAACGGCAACGCCTGGGCCGGTGTGCTGCACGCCAGCGCCGTCTACGAGGCCAACGATCTGGTCCTCGCGGCCCGGCTGCTCAACGCCTATGCGCCTCTGGCCCGCGACATCGGCCTGCCCGATCATATGATCCTGGCGGACACCATGCTGTCACGCATCGCCTTCCACGACGGCGATCTCGATAAAGCGTTTCAGATTCTCACCGTGCTGGAAGCCACCGGACACAAACGCCAGCTGCCTCGCGTGGTCGCCACCGCCCGTTTGCAGCGCGCCCACCTGATGTTGTTACAGGGCGATGAGCAGGCCGCCAGTGCGGAACTGGAACGGGCCGATGATCCAGCCACCTGGTCGCCGATTGCGGGCCTGCGCCTGCTCGCCAACGACGTGGAAAACGCCGAGATCGGTCGCCTGCGCTGGGAAAGCCTGGTCGGGGACGCCGGCGCGGCGGTGACCGCGCTACGCCGGGCCGTTACCACAGCGGTGGCGGAGGCCCGCCATCGCCGCGCGTTCAAGCTGCGCTTGCTGCTGACCGTGGCGCTGCAACGACAGGGCGCGCCTCGCGCCGCCCTCGACGAACTGGAAACGGTGCTCAAGGAGGGCGCCCGCGAAGGTTATCAGCGCCTGATTCTGGATGAGGGGCCGCGCCTCGGCGCGCTGGTGGTGCGCCTGCAATCGGACATGCTGGAACGAAAACTGGACCGCCGCGAGCCGCTGTTCGCCGAGTATCTTCAGGCCTTGCTGCAGGGTTTCGGTCCGGCGGTGTTCAATATCTATCCCGAAGACAGCGACCCCAACACGACGCTGCTGGAGCCGCTTACCCGCAAGGAAATCCGCGTGCTCAAGTTGCTCGCCGAAGGGCATTCCAACTCGGCGATGGCGGAGAAGCTGTTCGTCTCCGACAGCACCATCCGCACCCATCTGCGCAATATCAACGCCAAGCTCAACGCCAGCAACCGTACCGAGGCAGTGGCCATCGCCCGCAAAGCGGGCGTGGTGTAAGCCTCGCTTCAGGCGCCGTCGACGATCAGTTCCGCCATGGCGTCGCGCAGCGGCCCGGTTACCGGGGTGGGCCGGCGCGCCTCACGGTCCATCAACACCATCACGCTTTCCGACACCGCCACCAGGGTGTCGTCCACCCGGGCGCCGCCGCGCAGCACGAAAGAGGTATTGCCGATGCCCGCCAGCCCGGAGTGCAGCGCCACGTCCCCGATGCCGGCGTCCCAGCGCAGATAGCGGATATCAATACGCGCCACCAGCAGGCCCAGGCCGGGCAGGCGCAGCATGTTCAATGAGCCGGCGCGGGATTGCTCCATATAACGGGCCGCCGCCAGCTCCGCCAGGCAGCGGTCCGGGTCGAGATCGGCGTAGCGGGGTTTGAGGCTCACTTTCTGCGGATAGCGGCGAATACCGGCGTCGTCTTCATTGAGATCCGGCCAGGGCAGCAGCGACGGCGGTTCGCCGACTTCGCCGCGCAGCGTCTCTTGCACGTTGTCCGGCAACGCCACCCAGTCGCCCTGGTGCCAGGCGCCCATCAGACATTCCTGCACCCCCACGCACTGATCGTGTTGAAACAACGCCTGCACCAGGCGGTAACGGTCGTTGTCCACCGCCACCACACGGACCGTCGCGGTGACCTCGTGGGGGTAGTGGGTTTCGCGGAGAAAATGAGTGACGGTGCGGCGCGGTCGCAACAGAACGGCATCGGAGTACCAGCTCGTCTCACCCAACAGCGCCATGTGGAAACGGGTTCGCGATTCCGTGTGGAAGCTCTGCACCGCCACGTTGTTAACGTGGCGTTCCGTATCCAAGTGGCTGTAGTGCGGATTGAAGCGGATCGAAAAGGGATAGGAGGCCGCCTCAAGCTGCCAGGATTGTGTCTTCACTGCGTTGTCTCCACCGGAACGGAACGGGCATGAAAAGGGAAAGGAACGCCGGGCGCAAGCCCGGCCCGGTCAGGAAAAGTCCGGCCGGCGCTTTTCCTGGAAGGCGCGCACCCCTTCCTGAAACGCCTCGCTGTCGATCAGCCCCTGCTGAACACGGGCCTCTTCCTCCATCTGCTCGCCGAGACCACGTTGCGCGGCGTCGTCGAGAATCCGCCGGGCCTGGCCGGCCACGCCGGCGGGCAACGCCGCCAAACGCGCCGCCAGAGCCTGCGCCTCGGCCATCAAGGTCTCACCGTTGACCGCCGCCCAGATCAAACCCCATTGCGCCGCGCGGGCGGCCGGCAAGCGCTCCCCCAACAGGGTCAGGCCCAGGGCGCGGGCATTACCGAGCAAGCGAGGCAGGTGCCAGGTGGCGCCCATATCCGGCACGATGCCCAGCGTGGGTACGAAGGGGAATAGAAAGTAGGCGTCCTCGGCGGCGATCACCAGATCGGCGGCCAACGCCACACTGGCCCCGGCGCCCGCCGCCGGACCGTTGACGGCGCTGATCACCGGTATCGGCAGATCGCGAATGTCTTCGATCATGGGGTTGGACAGGGTGCGCATCATTTCCGACACCTGCTCCCCCAGCGAACGGTCCTGGGGCGGGTCCATGGTGTTGAGATCGGCACCGGAGGAAAACGCCCGCCCGGCGCCGGTGATAATCAGGGCGCGCGCATCGCCGTGGTCGCGAAGTCCCGCCAGGGCGTCGCGCATTTCTTCCTGCAACGGCGTGGACAGGGCGTTCAGGGTTTGCGGTTGATTGAGGGTGAGCACGGCGATGCCGTCGTCCACCGTCAGCGTAATACGTTGGTAACTCATGGGGTGGTCTCTCAGTCAGGGTGGCGCATTAATCCCGGCGCCGGTTCGGGCCGAGGTAGCCGAACAGGAACGCAGCGGCTTTGCGCATCTGGATTTCCTCGGCCCCTTCGGTAATGCGGTAACGGCGGTGGTGCCGGTAGATGTGCTCGAACGGTTTGTGGCGCGAATAGCCCAGACCACCGTGCACTTGCATGGCGCGGTCGGCGGCGTCGCAACACAACCGGTTCGCCTGGTAATTGCAGATCGCCACTTTGTCGGAAAGCTGCTTTTCAACCTCCGGCTTGGGCAACTGATCCATCTCCCAGGCGGTCTTGCGGATCAACAAGCGCAGCATTTCCACTTGGCTGTGCAGCTCCACCAGCGGGAACTGAATGCCCTGGTTTTTGGCCAGCGCCTCGCCGAACGGTTTGCGCCGGCGAGCGTAGTCCACGCTTTCACGGATGCAGTAGTCGGCGGCCCCCAGGCTGGAGGCGGCCTGGCGGATACGATTCTCATGAACGAAATGCTGGGCCAGCGACAGCCCGCCCTCGCGGGGCCCGAAGATGGCGCTGTCGGGCACCCACACGTCGCGCAGGCTCAGGCGCGGGTGGTCGGTGGGCATATTGAACGTCCACAGGTATTCCTCGATGGTCAGCCCGTCGATGGGCGAAGGCATCAGGAAAGCGGTGATACCGCGCGCGTCGCCGTGGTCGCCGCTGGTGCGCGCGAACAAAACGCAATGGGTGGCGGTGTGCATACCGGTGATCCACATCTTTTCGCCGTTGATGCACCAACCGTCCACGCCATCGCGCTGCTGCGGCACCGCGCGTGTTTCCATGTGCGTGGCGTCGGACCCATGGGCGGCTTCGGTGAGGCCAAAGGCGATGCGATGGGTTTCATTGAGCATGCCGGTGACGAATTCCTCGCGCTGGGCGTCCGTACCGAAATCCCGGAACAACAACACAAACGGGTTGTTGGCGACAATGGAGTGCTCGTTCTGCAGATCGTTATGCAGGCCCAGCCCGCGGGCGGCGAGATGCTCACGGATCACGGTCATGGCCAGATGCGAACCGTCCTGACCGCCGTATTCACGGGGCAGCGGAAAACGCAGATGGCCGGCGCGGTCGGCGCGGCGCCGGGCTTGCGCCAACAGCGCTTCCCACTCCGGGCGCGGCAGACCCCCGTTGTCGAAGTCGGTCCGTGCCCATTCCCGGCGATGGTCAAAGAAGCGCTGGTTATCGTCCTGTTGCTCCAGTGGCCGGATTTCGGCCTCGATGAAGTCGTCCAGTTGTGCCAGATAGGCGGTTAACTCCGCCGGTAATGAGAAATCCATGGTGCGGGCTCCGTTCAGCGAGGGGCGGTCGGGCGACGGGTCCATTGCGCCCGGGCCCGTTGATAGGCGACATAGCGAGGCTGGTCCACGGCCAACTTGTTGAGCGTGATCCACCACAGGAGGTCGGGCAGCTCCGGGGTGTCCAGACCCAGTTCGCCGGCGGCGATCCGGTCACAGAGGCGCTGGGTGAGCGCCGCCAGGTCCTCATCGTCCGTCGCGTCGCCGAGCAAGGCGGCCAGCCGGCGGCGTTCTTCGACGCCCACCGCCGGCGCCTCGGCCAGACCGCGCGCCACCCGTTCCAGCACGTGGGCGGCGACACGGGTTTGATACGCCAGGTGCGGCGCCAACGCCGGCACCAGTTCGCGGCGCAGGAAGTCAGCCACCACGGTGAGCTGCAGTTCATCGTCCGGGGCATCGTGCATGGGCGGTCTCCGTTTGCCGTTGCCAGGTCAGATCGGGTCCAGGGGCGCCAATAATCTCAGCAGGTCCAATTCGGTTTCCGACGCGCGCCGGCCAATGGCGCCGCGCTCCACGGTACGGTCGTGGCCGTCGGTAAAGGCAGCGGCCATCTTCTGGCAAATCACCCCCCACTTAAGCGTGCCGAAACGCTCCCAGAACGCCACGCGGTCGGTGGCTACCGCCTGGCCGCTGGCCTCCTGGTAACCGGCGTAGAGGTCCTCCCGGCTGCCGAAGCCGCCCACCGGCAAGTCGATTTCGCCGAAGCGCCAGGCGTTGACACAGAGCCAGCCGAGATCGGCCATGGGATCCCCCACATAGGCCAGCTCCCAATCCAGCAGCGCGCGCAGGCCATGGCGGTTAATGATCAGATTGCCGTTGCGGAAATCCCCATGCACCAGGGCGGGCTCGGGCTCCCGCGCGGGCAGGTGCTCACGCAGCCAGCGAAACGCCAACTCGAACACCGGGCGCGGCTCGCCGTAGCCACGGTATTCCCGGTACAAGCTCTCCACCGCCTCGGCGGTATCCAAACGGCGCAGGAACGGTACCTCCCCGGTGGGCACCTGATGCACGCCGGCGATCACCCGGCCGCATTGGCGCGCCAGCACGTCCCGGGCTCCGGCGTAGGCATCGTCGCGCAGTAAACGCTGCGGCAACGTCTCGCCTTCCAGCCGCTGCATAACGTAGCCCTCGCCGAGCCCGTCTTCGGGGCTCAAGCGGGCGCGCACCCGGGGCACCGGCACATCATGCCCGGCCACCACCGCCAGCAACCGGGCTTCGTTGGCGAGGCCCACGGTGTCGCTATCGGCCTGGTTCCAGGGCCCCGCCAAACGCAGAATCAGCGGCTCCACCCGGGCTCCTTCGATCACATCGAACGACCACATCTGCTGGCTGGCGCCACCGGTGAGCCGGATCGGTGGCGTCACTTCGGCGCCCGGGCGATCACCGATCAATCGCCGGGTCAGCGCTTGCCGTACCGCGCCGGCATCAAGATGCTTTTCATCGGTCCCCATGAACGCTGTTCTCCAGCCCGGTTTTGAATAGTCTTTCGGCAGTCTAAGCAGGGCACGACGGGGTCACTTCGTCGTATTGGACGATTTACCGGTGACGGCGCACCCCGCCGGTTACTCGTCGCAAACGACGATTGCGTCGCCAGGCCGGGCGACCAATCATGACCATAAACTGCCAGGGGAATTTGCCATGACCACGTCGCCACGCACCGTTCAGCAACTGATCGACCTGAAAGGGCGCACCGCCCTGATTACCGGCGGCTCACGGGGGCTGGGGCTGCAGATGGCCCGCGCCCTGGGCGAAGCCGGTGCCCGCTTAATGATCAGCTCGCGCAAGGAAAACGAACTCAACGAAGCGGCGGCGCAATTGCGTGCCGACGGTATCGAAGTGACGCCCGTGGCCGTGGATTTGTCGGATGAAGAGGCGGTGTTGGGTCTCGCGGACCAGGCCATGTCGGCATTGGGCCGGGTGGACATCCTGGTCAACAACGCCGGCGCCAGTTGGGGCGCGCCGGCGGAGGATTACCCAATGGAAGGCTGGGACAAGGTGATGACGCTGAACGTGCGCAATTTGTTTCTGCTGACCCGGGAAATCGGCCGGCGCAGCATGATCCCCAACGGCGGCGGCCGGGTGGTGAACGTGGCCTCCAACGCCGCCCTGGGCGGCAACCGGGACTTCATGCAGGCGGTGGGCTACAACACCAGCAAAGGCGCGGTGGTCACCTTTACCCGCGCACTGGCCGCCGAGTGGGGCGCCTACAACATCACCGTCAACGCCATCGGCCCGGGGGTGTTTCCCAGCAAAATGTCCCGCTATCTCACCGACCGTCATGGCGTTGAGGCCCTCGCCGCGCGGGTGCCGCTGAACCGGGTCGGCGACGACGAAGACCTGAAGGGCGCGGTGCTGCTGTTCGCTTCCGACGCCGGCAAACACATCACCGGCCAGTTTCTGGTCGTCGACGGCGGCGCCAGTGCCATGATCGCCGGCTAATCAAGAAAGGAACACCCAATGAAGGATTCAGTCCGTTCGCAGCCCGCCACCAGCGTCAGCGAGGCGTTGGCCTCGCGGCGCTCGGTACGCGGTTTTCTACCCACGCCGGTGGACGGCGCGCTGCTGCGCCAGGTGCTGGAAAAGGCGTCACGGGCACCGTCCGGCGGCAACCTGCAGCCCTGGCACCTGCATGTGGTCGGCGGTGAGCGGTTGGACGCGCTCAAAGCGCTGGCCCGCGACCGCATTGCGGCACAACCGGGCGGCGAGGACACCGAATACGACGTCTACCCCAAAAACCTGGTCGCCCCCTATCGGGACCGGCGTTTCCAGGTCGGCGAGGATATGTACGGCTTGCTGGGGATTCCGCGCGAGGACAAGGCGGCGCGGCTGGCGTGGTTCGCGCGCAACTTCCAGTTCTTCGGCGCACCGGTGGCGCTGTTCTGCTACGTGGACCGGCGCATGGGCCCGCCGCAATGGTCGGACCTGGGGATGTATCTGCAGTCGGTGATGCTGTTATTGCGGGAGGCGGGCTTGCACAGTTGTGCGCAGGAATGCTGGTCGTTGTACCCACGCATGATCGGCGATTTCCTGGGGGCACCGGCGGAGCAAATGTTGTTCACCGGCATGTCGATCGGTTACCCGGACCCCGACGAGCCCGCCAACCAACTGCGGACACGCCGCGCGCCGCTGGAGGACATCGCCGCGTTCCACGGCCTGTGAACGGCAAGCCCGGCGGCGGCGTGGCGCCGGCCCGATCCACCCGGGAATCAGTGCAGCTGGAACAGAATCTTCAGCAGCTGCACGCCGAGCAACACGATCAGCGGGCTCAGGTCGAGTCCGCCCATATCCGGCAGCAGGCGGCGCACCGGCGCCATCAGCGGCTCGGTGATCTGGATCACCACCCGTACCACCGGGTTGGACGGGTCCGGCGCCACCCAGCTCAGGATCACCCGGACCAATACCGCCCAGAACACGTAATCAAGAATCAGCGAGGCCAGCTCTCTGAGCGTGTAAACGAGCAGTTGCGGGCCGATGCCCGCCGGCAGGCCGCCGGTCTGGATGGTCAGCAGCATCAGCGCCTTGACCACGATCAGAATCAGGATCAGCACCAGCGAGGCGATATCCAGGCCCCGGTAGCCGGGAATAATGCGGCGCAACGGTGCCAGCAACGGGTTGGTGGCGCGCAGCACGAATTGCGAAATGGGGTTGTAGAAGTCCGCGCGCGCCAACTGCAGCACGAAGCGGGTCAGAACGATAAAGATGTATACGCTGAATGCGAAATCAATCAGGAAGACCGCGGCGCCCTGAGGATTCATGACGACTCCAGACTGTTCGTGTGGCGACAGAGTATTGGGGTAAAGGCGGCCGGTTTCAAATTT
>JBFJUC010000031.1:0-15666 GCA_041624875.1 Alcanivorax sp. | reverse complement strand
CGGGTGCCGCGAAGGCGGCGGACAAGCCGCTGGTCGGCTGGCCGGAAAAGCCGGAGCTGACGTTCGGCTTTATTAAGCTCACCGATATGGCGCCGTTGGCGATCGCCTACGAAAAAGGCTACTTCGAGGACGAAGGGCTGTATGTGTCGCTGGAGGCCCAGGCCAACTGGAAGGTGCTGCTCGACGGCGTGGTCGACGGCCAGCTCGACGGCGCTCACATGCTTGCTGGCCAGCCGCTGGCCGCCACCATCGGTTTTGGCACCAAGGCGCACATCGTCACCGCCTTCAGCATGGACCTGAACGGCAACGGCATCACCGTGGCCAATTCGGTGTGGGCGGAAATGAAGAAAAACATTGAGCACCGCGACGGCAAGCCGGTGCATCCGATCAGCGCCAGCGCGCTGAAACCCGTGGTGCAGGCGTACCGCGAACGTGGCGAGCGCTTCAAGATGGGTATGGTATTCCCCGTCTCCACGCACAACTACGAGCTGCGCTACTGGCTCGCCGCCGGCGGCATCCACCCCGGTTTCTACGCGCCCCACAAAGGTGACACCTCTGGCCAGCTTGAGGCCGAAGCGCTGCTGTCGGTGACGCCGCCACCGCAAATGCCCGCCACTCTGGAGGCCGGCACCATCCACGGTTATTGCGTCGGCGAACCCTGGAACCAGCAGGCGGTGTTCAAAGGCGTGGGCGTGCCGGTGATCACCGATTACGAAATCTGGAAAAACAACCCGGAGAAGGTGTTCGGCGTCAGCAAGGCCTGGGCGGAAAAATACCCCAATACACACGCGCGCGTGATCAAGGCATTGCTCCGCGCCGCCAAGTGGCTGGACGAGAACGACAACGCCAACCGCGCCGAAGCGGTACAGATTCTCGCCAAAAGCGAATACGTGGGCGCCGATGAAGCGGTCATCGCCAATTCCATGACCGGCACCTTCGAATACGAGAAGGGCGACGAACGGCCGATCCCGGATTTCAACGTATTCTTTCGCCACAACGCCACCTACCCCTATTACTCCGACGCCATCTGGTATCTCACCCAGATGCGCCGCTGGGGTCAGATCGCCGAGCAAAAAAGCGACGACTGGTACATGCAGACCGCCCGCGACGTGTACCGCCCGGACGTCTATGCACTGGCGGCCAGGGCGCTGATCCAGGAAGGCAAGATGACAGCGGCGGACTTCCCGGATTTCGACAGCGAGGACGGCTTCAAGCCGCCGCAGTCCGAGTTCATCGACGGCATGACCTACAACGGCCGCGAGCCCAACGCGTATCTGAAGCAATTCGACATTGGCCTGAAAGGCGATCAGCGCCTTTAACGCACCGGCGAAAGAGAGTGATGAGATGATTTCGATCAGCCAGCAGACCTGGTTACAACCGTGGATCAAGCTAGCGCGCGGCGAACAGCCGGCGGAGCAATTGCGCGCCCTGGGTAAAACCCTGCTGGTGCCCCTGGCCGGCGTCGCCGCCTTCCTGTTGTTGTGGGCCGTAGCGGCCGGGCAGATCAACACCTCACTGGGCGCTTTTCCCGGGCCTGTCGACGTGTGGCAGCAGGGCGGCGCGCTGCTTGAGGAACACGCCGCGGAGCGCCGCGAAGAAGACGCCTTCTATGAACGCCAGCGCGAGCGCAATGCCCAGCGGCAGGCGATGGACCCGTCCTACCAGCCAAGGATTTTTCCTTACACCGGCAGCGCCACCTTCATCGACCAGATCATCACCAGCCTGATGACGGTGACGGCGGGCTTTGTGCTGGCGTCGCTGCTGGCCATTCCGCTGGGCATTCTGATTGGTCTCAGCCGCACGCTGTACCGCGCCTTCAACCCGGTGATTCAACTGCTCAAGCCGGTGTCGCCACTGGCCTGGTTGCCGTTGGTCACCATGGTGGTCAGCGCCGTCTATGTCAGTCAGGACCCGATGGTCCCCAAGTCGTTCATTACCTCCATGGTCACCGTGATGCTGTGCTGCCTTTGGCCGACGGTGATCAATACCGCCGTCGGCGTGGCCGGCGTCGACAGCGACCTCGACAACGTGAGCCGGGTATTGCGGCTGGGCTGGTTCACCCATGTGCGCACCATCGTTCTGCCGTCGGCGATGCCGATGATGTTCGCCGGCCTGCGCACCTCCCTGGGGATCGCCTGGATGGTGCTGATCGCGGCGGAGATGCTGGCGCAGAGTCCGGGGTTGGGCAAATTCGTCTGGGACCAGTTTCAAAACGGCAGCTCCGATTCACTGAGCCGGATCATGGTCGCGGTGATCACCATCGGCGCCATCGGTTTTCTGCTCGACCGCTTGATGCTGGCGGTACAGAGCCTGGTGTCCTGGGACAAATCCGCGGACCTGCGCTGAACGCGCTTCGGGCACGTTCTAAGGGAGGAATTTTGTGATGAGCCATTATCTCGACATCTCCAAGATCAGTATTGATTTTCCCACCCCGGAGGGGCCCTTTCGGGCCCTGGACGAACTATCGCTGCGGATCCGAAAAGGCGAGTTCGTGTCGCTGATCGGGCACTCCGGCTGCGGTAAATCCACCGTGCTGAATATTATCGCCGGTCTGCTGCAAGCCACCGAAGGCGGCGTCGCTCTGGACGGCAAGGAAGTCAACGAACCCGGCCCGGACCGGGCGGTGGTGTTCCAGAACCACTCGCTGCTGCCCTGGCTGAGCGCGTTCGAGAACGTACAGTTGGCGGTGCGCCAAGTATTCCGCGACAGCATGAGTAAAGCGGAAATGCGCGACTGGATTGAACAGAACCTGAAGCTGGTGCATATGGCGCACGCCATGCACAAGCGCCCGGGGGAACTGTCCGGCGGCATGAAGCAACGGGTGGGCATTGCGCGGGCTCTGGCCATGCGCCCCAAAGTGTTGTTGATGGACGAGCCGTTCGGCGCGTTGGACGCGCTCACCCGGGCGCACATGCAGGATTCGCTGATGGAGATTCAGCGTGACCTGAACAATACCGTGGTGATGATCACCCACGACGTGGACGAAGCGGTATTGCTGTCCGATCGCATCGTGATGATGACCAATGGTCCCGCCGCCACCATCGGCGAGGTACTTAACATTGACCTGCCGCGCCCCCGCAATCGCGTCACCCTGGCTGAGAACAGCGACTACAACCACTTCCGCCAGCAGGTGCTCAGCTTTCTCTACGAGAAGCAGCGCAAGGTGGTGGAAATCCCCCGCGAGCCGGCCGTGGACGAAGACGAGGCGGCGCCGGCACGCGGCAAGGTGGCCGGTCTGGTCGACCGGCTTGGCCGCCGGGCCTGAGGAGCGCGAGCGATGATTCGGGCCACCCGCATGAAACGCACCGAGGCACGGCGCCGCTTGGTGATCGTCGGCAATGGTATGGCCACGGAAAGCCTGATCAGCCGGTTGGACACCGACCACGGCTGGTCGGTCCGGGTACTTGGCGACGAACCGGTGCGTCACTACAACCGCATCATGCTGTCGCCGTTGCTCGGCGAGGAGACCCACCTGGATGCCATCACGCCGCGCGATGACGCCTGGTACCGGGCGCGCCGGGTCACGGTGAGCCTGGGCAAACGGGTAGCGCGGATCGACCGGCGGCGCCGCTGCCTGTATTGCAGCGATGGGGAGCGCGTCGACTACGACACCCTAGTGATCGCCACCGGCGCCCGCTCCTCGATGCCGCCGCTGCCCGGTGTCGCCGAGCTGGACGGTGTCAGCGGCTTCCGCTCCCTGCACGACGTGGAGTGTCTGCGTGGCTGGAGCCGGGCCCGCCCCGGCGTCCGCGCGGTGGTGGTCGGCGCCGGCCTGCTGGGCGTGGAAGCCGCCGTCGGCCTGCGCCGCCTGGGCGTCGACGTGACCCTGGCGCACCGCCGCCCGGTGTTAATGAACCGGCAGCTCGACGCCAGCGCGTCGTCCTTGTTGGAAACGGCGCTGGCCGCCCGGGGTATCCGGGTGCGCACCGGCTGTGAGCCCAAGCGTCTCCTCGGCGACACCTCGGTGAGTGGTGTGGAGGTGGAAGAGGGCGGCACGCCGCGAACGCTGCCCGCCGATCTGGTGGTGTTCGCCACCGGCATCACTCCCAACCGGGAACTGGCGCAGACCGCCGGCCTGGATTGTGGCGCGGGCGTGCGCGTCGACAGCGCCCTGCGTACCTCCGACCCGCGCATCCACGCGCTGGGCGAATGCTGCGAATTCCAGGGCAACACCTACGGCCTGGTAGCGCCGGTGCAGGAACAGGCCAACGTGCTGGCCCGGATACTCAAGGGCCGCCACGCCCGCTATTGCGATCCTTCCCTGGTCACCCGCCTCAAAGTCAGCGGCCTCGATATTCACAGCATGGGGCAAGTGGAGGCGGCGGCCGGCCAGCAGACCCTGTGGCTTAGCGACGCCGAAGCCGGTGTGTATAAAAAACTGATTCTAGAAGACGGCCGCCTGCGCGGCGTGCTGCTGGTCGGCGATGTACGCCACAGCCCGTGGTATTTCCAAACCCATCAAAGCGACCGCGACGTCAGTACGTTGCGCGACGTTCTGCTCACGGACCCTGGCCGTGACGACAACGAATCAACCCCGGCCGATGTTTCGGTCGAAGTGGCTTAACAGGAGGCAAGGCTATGACGGACGACAATACCGTACTCCCCACCTCGGGCAACCTGGTGATCATCGGCAACGGCATGGTCGGTCACCACCTGGTGAAGACCCTGGTCGAGCAGGGCGACGCCAGCCCCTGGACCATTCATGTGTTCGCCGGCGAGAACCGGCCCGCCTACGACCGGGTGCATCTGTCCGCGCTGTTCGACGACCAGACCCCGGAGGATCTTTGTTTGTCCCCGGCGCAGTGGTACAGGGACAACCGGGTGGCCCTGCACCTTAACGACGAGGTGGTGGAAATCGATCGGCACAATAAAACCGTGATCACCGCCGCCGGCGCCCGGCAAGACTACGACGCCCTGGTGTTGGCCACCGGTTCCTACCCGTTCGTACCGCCGATCCCCGGCCACGAACATGAAAACTGCCTGGTGTACCGCACCGTGGACGACCTGGACGCGATCAAACGCTGCGCCGGCAACGCCCAACGCGGGGTAGTGGTGGGCGGCGGCCTGCTCGGCCTGGAGGCCGCCAACGCGCTGCGGCTGCTGGGGCTGGAAACCCATGTGGTGGAGTTCGCGCCGCAATTGATGCCGGTGCAGCTGGACGAAACCGGCGGTGCTCTGCTGCGCAAAGAAGTGGAAGCGCTCGGCGTGCACATCCACACCGGCATGAAAACCGAGCGGATCGACGCCGGCGAGGCGCACGCCCTGCGCATGAACTTCGAAGGCCAGTCGCCGCTGGAAACCGACATGATCGTGTTCTCCGCCGGCATCCGTCCGCAGGACAGCCTGGGCCGCCAGAGCGGCCTGGAACTGGGTGAGCGCGGCGGCATCGTGGTCGACAACCAGTGCCGCACCTCGGACCCGGCGATCTTCGCGATCGGCGAATGCGCGCTCTGGAACAACCAGATATTCGGGCTGGTGGCGCCGGGCTACACCATGGCGCGCACGGTGGCCGCGGTGCTCCATAACCAAGCCGGCGATTTCACCGGCGCCGACATGAGCACCAAGCTGAAACTGATGGGCGTGGACGTGGGCTCGGTGGGCGATGCCCAGGCGCGCACCGCCGGCGCCCGCTGTTACCGCTTCCAGGATGAAGTGGCCGGCGTCTATCGCAAGCTGGTGGTCAGCGAAGATCAGAAGTGCGTGCTGGGCGCCATGCTGGTGGGGGACTGCGACGCCTACGACACCCTGCTGCAGTACATGCTTAACGGCATTGCGCTGCCGGACAACCCGGCGTCGTTGATTCTGCCCGCCGGTGACGCGGCGCCGGCGCTGGGCGCCGACGCGTTGCCGGACGGCGCCACCATCTGCTCCTGCCACAACGTCTCCAAGGGCGCCATCAACGAGGCGCTGGACGGCGGTTGCTGTTCGCTGGGTGAGATCAAGGACGCGACCAAGGCCTCCACCGGCTGCGGCGGTTGCGCCGCGCTGTTGAAAAGCGTGGTCGACGCCGGGCTGGAAGCGCGCGGGGTGGAGGTGAACAACCACCTCTGCGAGCACTTCGAATATTCCCGCCAGGAGCTCTACCACCTGATTCTGGTGGGCGGTCTGAAGAGTTTCCGCGAGGTACGCGACACCCATGGCAAGGGGCTCGGCTGCGAAATCTGCAAGCCGGCGGTGGCTTCGATTCTGGCCAGCATCCATAACGACTACATCCTCGAACCCGAACACGTGGGCTTGCAGGACACCAACGATGTGTTCCTCGCCAACATGCAAAAAGATGGCACTTACTCCGTGGTGCCGCGCGTGCCCGCCGGTGAAATCACCCCGGAAAAACTGATGACGCTCGGCCAGGTGGCGAGCAAATACGATCTCTATACCAAGATCACCGGCGGCCAGCGCATCGATCTGTTCGGCGCCCGTCTGGAACAGCTACCGCTGATCTGGGAAGAGTTGATCGACGCCGGCTTCGAGACTGGGCACGCCTACGGCAAGTCGGTGCGTACGGTGAAATCCTGCGTCGGATCCACCTGGTGCCGTTACGGCGTGCAGGACAGCGTCGGCATGGCGATCTTTCTGGAGCACCGCTACAAGGGCCTGCGCTCGCCGCACAAGCTCAAGTTCGCGGTGTCCGGCTGCACCCGCGAATGCGCCGAAGCGCAGAGCAAGGACATCGGCGTGATCGCCACCGAGAACGGCTGGAACCTGTATGTCTGCGGTAACGGCGGTATGCGTCCGCGTCACGCGGATCTGTTCGCCACCGATCTCTCGGATCAGGCACTGGTGCAACTGGTGGACCGGGTGCTGATGTTTTACGTGCGCACCGCGGACCGTTTGCAGCGCACTTCCGTGTGGCTGGAAAACCTGGAAGGCGGTCTGGACTACCTGCGTGAGGTCGTGATCGAGGACACGCTGGGCATCGCCGCCGAGCTGGAAGCACAGATGGATGTGGTCCGCGACCGTTACCAGTGCGAGTGGCGCACCACCCTCAGCGACCAACAGAAGCTCAAGCGCTTTCGCAGCTTCGTCAATGTGGACACCCCCGACCAGGCCATTCGCTTCGTGCGCGAGCGGGGCCAGCCCCGTCCCGCCACCGAGGACGACGCCATGGATCGGATTGAAACCGTCAGCGTGTGAAACAACCGGCGAAGGGAAGGAGAGCAACCATGCAATGGCAACATATTTGTACCCGCGAGGATCTGGTGGCCGGCAGCGGCGTGGCCGCACTCATCAACGGCGAGCAGGTGGCCTTGTTTTATCTGCCGGATCAGTCGCCGCCGCTTTACGCAATCGGTAATCACGATCCGATCGGCGGGGCCAACGTGCTGTCGCGGGGCATCGTCGGCGACGTCAACGGCGAGCTGGTGGTGGCCTCACCGCTGTATAAGCAGCACTTCAGCCTGGTCACCGGCGCCTGCCTGGAACAGGACAACGTGTCGGTGCCGGTCTGGGAGGTGCAGCTGGACGGTGACAAGGTGCTGTTGCGGTCGCTGCCGGCGGCGCTTAACCGGACCGGGACCTGAGCCATGGGCGAGCGCATTCACACCACCGACACCACCTGCCCGTACTGCGGCGTGGGCTGCGGTGTGTCCGTGAATGGCGCCGGTGAGAGTGTTACCGGAATGGCACATCACCCCGCCAACCAGGGGCGGCTTTGCGTCAAGGGCGCGGCGCTCCACGAAACCCTCGATCACCACAACCGGCTGCTGTACCCGGAAGTGGGCGGCGCGGTGGTGGATTGGCACACCGCGCTCGATGAAGTGACGCGGCGTCTGCGTGACACCGTGGCGGAATACGGGCCCGACAGCGTGGCCTGCTACGGCTCCGGGCAATTGCTTACCGAAGATTATTACGTCGCCAATAAGCTGATGAAAGGGTTCGTCGGCAGCGCCCACATGGACACCAACAGCCGGCTCTGCATGGCGTCGGCGGTGGCCGGCTACAAGCGCGCTTTCGGCGGCGACAGCGTACCCGGCTGCTATGAGGATCTGGACAGCGCCGAGCTGCTGGTGCTGGTGGGATCCAACGCCGCCTGGACCCACCCGGTGCTGTACCAGCGCATGGTCGCCGCGAAGAAGGCGCGCCCCGACACCAGGGTGGTGGTCATCGATCCCCGCCGCACCGCCACCTGTGACCTGGCCGATCTGCATCTGCCGTTGCGGCCTGGCGCCGACGGCCTGCTGTTCAACGGCCTGCTGGCCTGGCTGGCCCGGCACGACCATCTGCACCGGGATTATATTCGCGACCATACCCGCGGCTTCGAGGACGCTCTGGCCCGGGCCGAGTCGGACAGCGGTTCGCTGGCGGACCTGGCGCAACGCTGTGATCTGGCCGAAGGGGATATCGAGACCTTCTTTAACTGGTTCGCCGGGCACCCGCGCACGGTGACGTTCTACTCCCAGGGCATCAACCAAAGCGCCAGCGGCACCGACAAGTGCAACGCGATTATCAATTGTCACCTGGCCACCGGCCGGGTGGGCAAACCCGGCGCTTCGCCGTTTTCCATCACCGGCCAGCCCAACGCCATGGGCGGTCGCGAAGTGGGTGGGCTGGCCAACCAGCTGGCCGCGCACATGGATTTCCAGCCGGACGATGTGGCGCGGGTAAAGCGCTTCTGGAACGCCGCCAACATGGTAGACGGTCCCGGCCTCAAGGCGGTGGACCTGTTCCAGGCGGTGGCCTCTGGACGCATCAAGTTTCTCTGGATTCTTTCCACCAATCCGGTGGTCAGCCTGCCGGAAGCGGACCGGGTGCGCGACGCCCTGCGTCGGTGTCCCACGGTGGTGGTGTCCGAATGCATGGCCGACACCGATACCGTGCGGCTCGCGGATATCAAGCTGCCGGCCTGCACCTGGGGCGAGAAGAACGGCACCGTCACCAATTCGGAGCGCTGTATCTCCCGCCAGCGTCCGTTTCTGGACGCGCCGGGCGACGCGCGCCCGGACTGGTGGGCGCTGGCCCAGGTGGGTCGCCGGCTCGGTTACGCCGAGGCGTTCGCCTGGCGGCATCCGGCGCAGGTGTTCGCCGAGCACGCGGCTTTATCCGGGTTCGAGAACGACGGTCGTCGGGCGTTCGACATCAGCGGGCTGGCGACGCTCGACCAGGCCGGCTACGACGCCCTGGCGCCGGTGCGCTGGCCGGTGAACCGGCAATGGCCGCAGGGGCGCCAGCGTCTGTTTGGCGACGGTCGTTTCACCACCGAGGACGGCCGCGCCCGCTTCGTGGCGGTCACCGCCAGGCTTCCCGAGGGCAAGTCCGGTGCCGGTGAGATGATCATGAATACCGGCCGTATCCGCGATCAGTGGCACACCATGACCCGCACCGGTAAGGCACGGCGGTTGCTCCAGCACATTGGCGAACCCTTTGTTGCCCTGCATCCGCAGGACGCACGCCGCCAGGGCATCGGCGACGGCCAGTTGGCCAGTGTGGAAAACCGCCACGGCAGCGTCGTCATGCGTGCGCGGCTGACGGCGGACCAGCGCCCCGGCGAACTGTTTGTGCCGATGCACTGGAGCGGCCCGTTCAGCGCCCGCGCCCGCATGGGGGCCTTGGTGCCGGCCACCACCGACCCGCTGTCCGGCCAGCCGCAATCGAAATTCTCCCGCGTCCGGGTGGCGCCCTGCGTGGTGCGCTGGCAGGGCTTTCTGATCACCCGCGCGCGGCGCGGCGAGCCGCGCTGCTTTTACTGGAGCTACAGCCCCTTGCCCAAGGGGCATCTGTTCGAGCTGGCCGGCCGCGACGACCCGGACCGCGCCCGGCGGCGTCTGGCGGCCATGATCAGCGACCCCGGCGATGCCGACGACCTGCAGTGGTTGGAAATGCAGGATCCGTTCATTGGCCACTTCCGACAGGCGGCGGTGCGCGACGGCCGGTTGATGGGTGTGTTGTTCATCCATCCGAAGGGCGACTTGCCCGGCCGCGAATGGCTGATCGACATGCTGCAACGGGACGCGCTGGAAGACACGGAACGGCGTGCGCTGCTCAGCGGCGAAGCGCCGGACGGCGGTGCCGAAAGCGGGCCGGTGGTATGCGCCTGTTTCCAGATTGGCGAGCAGGCCATCCGCGCCCGCGTCGAAGCCGGCGACGGCAGCGTCGAGGCGCTGGGTAAGTCGCTTCGGTGCGGGACCAACTGCGGTTCCTGCATCCCTGAGTTGAAACGCATTCTGGCCGGTTGACCGGACCCCAAGGCAGGAGAGAAACCATGCTCACCGATCAGTTCAACCGACGCTTTACCTATTTGCGCCTCTCCATTACCGAGGTCTGCAACTACCGCTGCGAGTATTGCCTGCCGCGCGGCTATCAACGCGGCGACGACGTGTCGGAGCCACTGAGCCTGGCGGAGATCGGCACCCTGGTGCGCGCCTTCGCGCTCAGCGGCACCCGCAAGATTCGCATCACCGGCGGCGAACCCACATTGCGCCGGGATCTGCCGGAGATTATCGCGTTGTGCAAACAAACGCCGGGTATCCGTGAGGTGGTGATGACCACCAATGGCTATCGGTTGGCGCCCCGTCTGGCGGAACTGCAAAGAGCCGGCCTGGACCGCATCAACATCAGCGTGGACAGCCTGACGCCTGCGGTGTTTGCAATGATCACCGGCCACGACCGGCTGCATGACGTGCTCGACGCGGTGGATCAGGCCCTGGCGCTGAACATGCCGGTGAAACTCAACGCGGTATTGATGCGCCACTACAACGGCGATGAACTGGCGCGCTTCACCGACTATCTGCGTGACCGTCCGGTGACCGCCCGCTTTATCGAGTTGATGGAAACCGGCGACAACCGTGAGTTTTTCCGTCAACAGCACCGGCCCGCCCACCGGCTTGAGGACTGGCTGGCGACCAACGGCTGGAGCGCCCGGGCTCGCGGCGAGGACGACGGCCCGGCGCGGGAATTCGCCCACCCCGGCCACGCCGGCCGGGTCGGCCTGATCCGGCCCTATAAACAAGGCTTCTGCGACGACTGCAACCGGCTGCGCGTGTCCTCCTTGGGCGACCTGCAGTTGTGTCTGTTTTCCCAGGGCGGTATTTCGCTGCGCGACGCCTTGCAGCACGACACGCCTGAACAGTTATCGCGGCGTTTGCACCGCCTGGTGCTGGGCAAGAAAGCCGGTCATGGCCTGCATCGCCACGACCCGGGTGCCACCCGCCATCTCGCCATGATCGGAGGCTGATATGCACGACCATCCTGGTGTCATCGGCGTGGTGCTGGCCGGCGGCGGTTCGCGGCGCATGGGCCGTGACAAGGCGCTGCTGGAATGGCGCGGACGGCCGCTGCTCGATCAGGTCCGGGCTCGATTGTGGGCGGCCGGGTGCCAGGCGGTGGTGACCAGCCGCGCCGCGCCGGGCTGTATCGCCGACGTCTATCCCGACCGGGGACCGCTGGGCGGCATTCATGCCGTTTTAAGAAGCCGTCCGTCGGCCGGCTACCTGGTGGTGCCGGTGGATATGCCGTTGCTCCCCATAGCGCTGCTGCGCGGCCTGATCGACAGCGGCCGCGTCCACGGGCACTGCTATTACCGGCGTTCTTTTTTGCCCTGTTACCTGAGCGGCCATCCAACCCTGCCGGGCCGGTTGGCGCAACGGCTGTCGCGCGGTGATCTGGCGCTGGGCGGCTTTCTGCGTGCGCTCCATGCCCGGGCGCTGGACGGCGGTGACGATGCCGCTTTTCTCAATACCAATACGCCGGAGGCCTGGCGCCGGGCGACCGCCCTGGACGCTTCTCCGCCCACCCTCTGCAAGGAGATCGGATTATGACCGTTTCCCCCGTGATCCAGGCCGCACCGCGTTGCGCCCGGCCGCTGGATATCGCCGTGCTGACCGTGTCGGACAGCCGTTCCCTGGCCGAGGACAGCTCCGGCGATCTGTTGCGTTCCCGGTTGCTTGACCAGGGCCACCGCAATGCCGACCGGCGTCTGGTGGTGGATGACATCTATCGAATCCGCGCCGAGGTGTCCCGCTGGATCGCCGATCCCGCCGTGCAGGTGGTGCTGATCACCGGCGGCACCGGATTCAGCGGACGCGACAGCACCCCGGAGGCGGTGGGCGTGCTGTTCGATAAAACCGTGGACGGCTTCGGCGAGTTGTTCCGCGCGCTGTCGCTGGAGGAGATCGGCACCTCCACTCTGCAATCCCGCTGCGTGGCCGGCCTCGCCAACGGCACCCTGGTGGTGTGCCTGCCGGGCAGCACTAACGCCTGCCGGCTGGCCTGGGACCGCATCCTGGTGGAGCAGCTGGACGCCGCCCACCGGCCGTGCAATTTCGTGTCGCATCTGAAGGGCGCGGACCGCGCCTGCGACAGCCGCGAGACCCACCGTGGAGGGCCGGCCCATGCCGCTGACACACACTGATCAGCACGGCCAGGCCCGCATGGTGGACGTGTCCGCCAAGATCGACAGCGCCCGGGTGGCCCGCGCCAGCGGTCGGGTGCGGGCGGCGCCGGCCACCTTGGCGCTGATCCGCGATAACGGTCTGAAAAAAGGCGATGTGCTGGCGGTGGCGCGTATCGCCGCGATCCAGGCGGCCAAGAAATGCTGGGAGCTGATCCCGCTTTGCCATCAGATTCCGCTCAGCGGTGTGGATGTTGAGTTCGAGCTGGACCAGGACAGCGGCATCATCCATATCCAGGCCCAGTGCAAAACCACCGCGCCCACCGGGGTGGAGATGGAAGCGCTCACCGCCGTGTCGGTGGCGGGCCTGACGCTCTACGACATGTGCAAGGCGGTGGACCGTGGCATGTCGATCGACGCGGTCCGCCTGGAGGCCAAGAGCGGCGGCGTCAGCGGCGACTGGCACCGGGAGGCGGGCGCGTGATCCGGATACGCTTTTTCGCCCGTCTCAGAGAGGCGCTGGACTGTGATCTTCTGGACATCACGGTGCCGTCGCCGCTGCCGGTGGCGGCGTTGCGCCGCCACCTGATTCAGGCGTATCCGCACTGGGCGGCGCACCTGGACGGCCGCTTGCTGTGCGCGGTGAACCACGACATGGCCAATGGGAAAACGCCGGTTCGCGACGGCGATGAAGTGGCGTTCTTCCCCCCAGTGACCGGAGGCTGAATGATCTCTGTGCAGCAAGACGACTTCGATGTGGGCGAACACTACCGGCGGCTGACCGAGCAGGCCGGGGAGGCCGGCGCGGTGGTGTTTTTCGTCGGCCGGGTGCGCGGACAGGGCGGCGACGGCGCGGTCAAGGCGCTGGAGCTGGAGCATTATCCTGGCATGTGCGAACGCCGGCTGCGCGACTTTGTCGACCAGGCCCGGCGGCGTTGGGATTGCCAGGCGGTGCGCCTGGTACACCGGGTCGGTCGGCTCACCGCCGGCGAACAGATCGTATTGGTGGCCGTGGCCACCCGCCATCGCGCCGAGGCGTTTCAGGCGGCGCATTTTCTGATCGACCAGTTGAAAACCCAGGCGCCGTTCTGGAAGAAAGAGCACGGTGCCGCTGGTGCACGCTGGCTTGAGGCCGCCGCCGATGACGCGCGCGCCGCCGGCCGCTGGTACCACGACAGCGTGGCGCTTTGAGATGAGCCGCGTCGCCTCTCTGTTGGCATGCCTGCTGGTGACCCTGTGGGTCGCGCCGCCGGCGCAGGCGCGGGACCCGGAGCCTTTACGGATTGCTTGTGCCAGTAACTTTTACCCGACGCTGAAGCGGTTGGTCGCCCTGTTTAAAGAAGAGCGTCCCGACCTGTCCCTGGATCTGATCAGCGGCGCCTCCGGCCAGCTCTACCAGCAGATCCGCCACGGCGCGCCTTACCATCTGTTCCTGTCCGCCGACGCGGCCTATCCGACGGCACTGTACCGCGACAATGACAGCGCCGAGCCGCGCACCTACGCGCTCGGGCGGCTGGCGCTGTGGGATCCACGCGGTCTCGGTGTGGATGGCGAGCGGCACTACACGGTGGCCATCGCCAACCCGGCCACGGCCCCCTATGGCCGCGCCGGCGAAGCGGCCATTGCCCGCTATCGGGATGCGCGCCCGGCGCTGCGCTGGCGCACCGTGATCGCCGCCAACGTCAGCCAGGCTACCCAGCTGGTGGACGGTGGTAACGCGGATCTGGGCCTGGTGGCGCTGAGCCTGGTGCAGGACCGGCGGGGTGAGTACCGCCTGGTACCCGAGGGTTGGCACCAGCCCTTGGTGCAGCAGGCCGTGGTGGTGGGCACCGGCCACCGCCAGGCCGAAGCGTTCATGGCGTTTTTGCTTTCCGAGCGCGCCGCCCCGTTGATCCACGCCGCCGGGTATGCGCTGCCGGGAGACCCCCATGCCCTGGCTGAGTAGCGGCGATACCGAGGCCCTGGTGCTGACGGTCAAGCTGGCCGCCACCACCACCGCCATTCTGGTGGCTGTGTGCCTGCCGCTGGCCTGGCTGCTGGTGCGCCGGGATCCACGCGGGCGTGGCTTG
The DNA here is from genome assembly GCA_041624875.1 of Alcanivorax sp. Lineage (GTDB taxonomy): Bacteria > Pseudomonadota > Gammaproteobacteria > Pseudomonadales > Alcanivoracaceae > Alloalcanivorax. The sequence continues at coordinate 1,272 of JBFJUC010000031.1, read as the reverse complement.
ATTCAGTCCCTGGTGATGCTGCCGCTGGTGCTGCCGCCCACCGTGCTGGGCTACTACCTGCTGGTGGCGTTTTCGCCAGCGCATCCGCCGGGTTCACTTCTGGCGCGGCTGTTCGATCAGCAACTGGCCTTCAGTTTCACCGGCATCCTGATCGGCTCTTTGATTTACAGCCTGCCGTTCGCCTTCCGGCCCCTGGAAGCGGCCTTGCAACAAAGCGGCCCGGCACTGGACGAAGCGGGCAGGGTGCTCGGCTTTCCCGGCGGGTACCGGTTTCTGTTCATCGTGATTCCCGGTATCCGCCCGGCCCTGGTGAGCGCCGCCTTGCTTTGCTTCGCCCATACCCTGGGCGAGTTCGGGGTGGTGCTGATGATCGGAGGCAATATTCCCGGCGAAACCCGGGTGCTGTCGGTGGCCCTGTTCGAGCATGTCGAGCAGATGAACTACCAGGGCGCCAACCGGCTGGCGCTGACCATGATGGCGATCGCCGTGGTCACGGTGCTGTTGTCTCAGTGGAGCGGCCGCCGTGATCGATTTTGACGTCGAGCTGGCGGCGCCGCTGGCTATGCATGCCCGGGTACGGGCGCAAAGCGGCTGGCTGGGTCTGCTGGGCCATTCCGGGGTGGGCAAGAGCACGCTGCTGCGGGCGCTGGCCGGCCTGGATCCGGCCGCCGGTGTCTTGCGGTTGGACGGCCAGACGGTGACCTCATCGGCGCTGGCCCGGCGGGTCTCGCTGGTGTCGCAGGCGCCGGCTCTGATCGACCGCTGGACAGTGGCCCGGCACCTGCGGCGTGTGGCCCGTCACCATCAGTCGGCCGGCCTGGCCGGCGATTTGATCCGCGATCTCGACATCGACGGGCTGCGCGCGCTGTATCCCCGGCAGTTGAGCGGCGGCCAGCGCCGCCGGGTGGCGCTGGCTCTGGCACTGCTGCGCCAACCCCGTCTGTTGCTGCTCGACGAACCCTTTTCCGCCCTTGACGACGACAGCCGTTACCGTCTCTATCCCGGCTTGCAGGCGCTCACTCGGCGCCTGGGTTGCGACGTGATCCTGGTCGCCCACCAGATCGAGGACATTGCGCGGCTCTGCGACCAAGTGGCGATTCTGGAGCCCGGTGGTGTCACCTATTGCGGCGCGTTGCAGCCGGGCCTGCGCCGCTACCAGGGGCAAGCGTCGCCATGCTCCGTCCTGCTGGGCGAGGCGCTGCCCGCCCACGCGGAAGCCGGCCTGCTGCCGGTGGCCCTCGGCGAGCGCACCCTCTGGGTGCGCACCCCGCG
>JBFJUC010000030.1:0-15730 GCA_041624875.1 Alcanivorax sp. | reverse complement strand
CCCACTGCCACCTGGACCGTCTTAATCTGGATGCCTACGACGGTGATTTCGACGCCATGATGGCCGCCACCCGCGCCGATGGCATCAGCCATATGCTGTGCATCGGTGTCGATCTGGAAACCTTCCCCCGTGTCCGTGAGCTGGCTGAGCGCCATGCCGATGTGCACGCCACCGTGGGCGTGCACCCGCTCTACAAGGATTCCCGCGAGCCGAACGCCGATGAGCTGGTCCGTCTGGCCGACCACCCCCGGGTGGTGGCGATCGGCGAAACCGGCCTGGATTATTTCTACGCCAAGGAACAGAGGGACTGGCAACGGGACCGCTTTATCGAGCACATCCGCGCCGCCCGCCGCACCGGTTTGCCGCTGATCATCCACACCCGCGGCGCCAAGGAAGACACCCTGGCGCTGTTGCGCGAGCATGGCGAAGGCGAGGTGCGCGGGGTGCTGCACTGCTTCACCGAAGACCTGGATATGGCCGAGCAGGCCATGGCGCTGGGCTTCTATATTTCCATTTCCGGCATCGTCACCTTCCGCAACGCCGAGGCGTTACGCGACACCGTGCGTCAGGTGCCGCTGGAGCGTTTGTTAATCGAGACCGACTCCCCCTGGCTGGCGCCGGTGCCGTATCGCGGCAAGCCCAACGAGCCCCGTTACGTGGCCCAGGTGGCCGAGTGCGTCGCGGAACTCAAGGGCATTCCAGTGACCGAACTGGCGGCGTTGACCCGCGATAATTTCTACACTCTGTTCAACAAGGCGGTGCGATGAACGATCTGACCGTATGGATTCTCACCGGCGCCCTGTCGGCGGCGGTGACCGCGCTGATCGCGTTGCTGATCACCCGGGGCGCGCTGAACCGCCTGCGCGCCGAACGGGATCAGGCCCGCGACCGTCTCACCACCCTGGCGGAGGAACGTGATCGTCAGCAACAGCAGCAGGACCAACGCCAGCGGCATCTTGAGCAACGACTGCAGGAAAGCGAACAGCAACTGGCGCAGGCGCGGGCCGATAAAGCCCGCCTGGATGAGCGGTTGGCCGGCCAGCAGGACAAACTCACATTTCTGGAGAACAGCCGCGAACAATTGCGCCAGGAATTCGAGAATCTATCAGCAAAGATTTTTGAGCAACGCAGCAAACAATTCGAAGAAAAGAACCGCGAAGGCATGGACGGGCTGCTGCGGCCGTTCCGCGAGCAGCTGTCGGAATTCCGCCGCCGGGTCGATCAGATCCACGGTGACGATGCCCGCGCCCAGGCGGCGCTCACCGAACAACTGCAACACCTGAAAAGCCTCAATCAGCAGATGCACCAGGACGCCCGCAACCTCACCGAGGCACTTAAAGGCCAGGTAAAGACCCAGGGCAACTGGGGCGAGATGATTCTGGAGCGGGTGCTGGAAAGCTCCGGCCTCACCAGGGGCCGCGAGTACGACACCCAGGTGGCCCTCAAAGGGGAGAGCGGCGAGCGGCGCCTGCCGGACGCCATCGTGCATTTGCCGGAAGGCAAGGATGTGGTGGTCGACGCCAAGGTGTCACTGGTGGCCTACGAACGCTATGTGTCCGCCGAGGACGACGAACAGCGCGGCCTGGCCCGCGAGCAGCACCTCAGCTCCCTGCGTGCGCACATCAAGGGCCTGGACGCCAAGAATTACGCCGGCTTGGAAGGAGTGCGCAGCCTCGATTTCGTGTTGCTGTTCATCCCCGTGGAAGGGGCCTTCATGACCGCCATGGAATCGGACCCGGGGCTCTACACCGAGGCCTACGAACGCAACATTGTGCTGGTCAGCCCGACCACGCTGCTGGTCACGCTGCGCACCATCCAGAATATTTGGCGTTATGAGTATCAGAACCGCAATGCGCTGGACATCGCCAGCCGTGCCGGCCGTATCTGTGACCAGGTGTCCCTGGTGGCGGAGTCGCTGTCCGATGTGGGTGACAAGATCGACAAGGCGCAGCAGTCCTGGGAAACCTCCTACAAACGGCTCACCGAGGGCCGTGGCAACCTTCTCGGGCAAGCCCACAAGCTGCGCGATCTGGGCGCCAAGGCACGCCGCGCTCTGCCCGCCGCCTCGGACGACGATGCGGACGACGGCCCGGAGGAGAGCGGCCCGCCAAACAGCGACGACACACCCTGAGCGGTGTCAGTGGCTGGCTGGATGGGCGGCCCGCTGCGCTTTGTTGATGTTCTCCCGGGGGATCGGGCCGATTCAATTTAAAAAATGACCGCTCAGGTAAAATGCGAAGAACGAGACCAGCCATACCAGAATCAGGAACCCGAAGTAGACCCCGGAGGCGGTGAGCCATGCCTCAAGGCGTAACGGCGGTCGCCGCGACGTGGCGCGGAGCAGTAGCGCCGCCAGAACCAGGCCGCCCAGCAATACCAGTAAGGCATGCAGCGCGGAGATCACGAAGTAGAAGTTGAAGAACAGCAAGGCTTCGTGCGGAGAGGGGCCGCTGAACGTGAAAGGTCGGTCACCAAGACCGACCAGACCGGCCTGATAAGCTTGATAATAGCCGTACAGGCGAGTGCCCAGGAACCCCAGCAGAGACAGTAGGGCGATCCCCAGGTAGCCGGTGAGCCGGTTGGGCGGGGATCGCCTTTGAGCGACCGTCGCCCGCGCCAGGGCCAGCCCGGTAGCCAGCATTAAGCCACCATTGACCGCTACCAAGACGCTGGACCTGGTTCCGGCCGCGCTGGCGAACGAAGCCTGGAACCGGTCGAAGGTGAGGGCGAACGTAAGGAACAGGGCGGCAAAGACCAGGAACAGGCCGAGCAGAGCGGCCCAAAGCCCCAGAAAAGGGGGCTGGAAATGCCGCTCAATCACCTTTGATTGATGCGTAATGATCACGGTGCGGACCGGAGTGGGAGGTTTCCGGAGCATGCCGTCGTTCCCCCTTGGTTTCCTCCAGTATCCGACTCCGGTCCGGATTACGCCACCTCTGGCCACTAGGCCCGGGTCCAGCAACGCAGGTTCCGGCACAGCGTCAGGAAGCGGCCGGCATCGGTGGCTTTGTCCAACGGCACCAGACCTTCCGCGCCAGCGCCGTCCGGGCCGGACAGGCCGAGCAGGTCCACCGCTTCCTCGGTGAAGCCGATGAATTTCTTGTGCGCCAGGGCGTCGCTGACAAAGTCGCGGGCCGGGGGCATCGCCGACAGTTCACGGGCGCCTTTTTCCGAGAGCACCAGCGCCACCGCGTCGAACACCACCGAGGGCCCGCCGTCGATTTTTTCATCGGCTTCCAGCCAGCTGCCGTCGCTGGTTTTGACGCCGCCCACGGAGGCCGCCACATAGGCCAGCGTGGCGCCTTCCTTCTTGGCCGCTTTTTCCAGCGCGGTGAGCAGGGCGGCGTCGGCGCCGTCGCTGACCAGCACGCCGATTTTGCGGCCGGAGAACGTCTCCGGCTGGTTGAGCAGAATACTCAGGGCCGGGGACGCCTTCAGGTCCTGGCGGGTGGGCCGCGCGGCGTCGGCGGCGCGTGGCAGCGGGCTCAGACGCAAGCCCTTGGCCACGCCCTTGGCCAGGTCGTCGTCGATGTTGCGCAGGTGCGACACCATGCGCGCGCGAATCGCCACGGTCTCCACTTTGCTCAGCTCGAACACCAGGGCGTCGGTGATGTGGTTCCGCTCCACCTCGGTCTGGCTGATGTAGAACTGGCGCGCCTGGCTGTAGTGGTCGGAAAAACTTTCCGGGCGCAGGCGCTGCTTGGTGCCCGCTTCCTCGGCCGGGTAGCTCTGGAAGCCGCGCTGCGGGTTTTCACGGGGACCGCCTTCGGCGGCGCCGCCCCAGGAGTTGGGTTCGTAGTTGGCGCGGCCCTTGGGGTTTTCCATCGCCATGTGCCCGTCCTGTTGCAGGGTGTGGTAGGGGCACTTGGGTGCGTTGATCGGGATGTGCGTGAAGTTGGGGCCGCCGAGACGTTTAAGCTGGGTATCCAGATAGGAAAAGTTACGGCCTTGCAGCAGCGGGTCGTTGGTGAAATCAATGCCGGGGACGATGTTCTGGGTGCAGAACGCCACCTGCTCGGTTTCGGCGAAGAAGTTGTCCACGTTACGGTTCAGCACCAGACGGCCCACCGGGGTCACCGGCACTTCTTCCTCGGGAATGATCTTGGTGGGATCCAATACGTCGAAATCGAATTTCTCGGCGAATTTTTCGTCGAAAATCTGCAGACCCAGTTCCCATTCCGGGTAGTCGCCGGATTCGATCGCGCCCCACATATCGCGGCGATGAAAGTCCGGGTCCGCGCCGTTGATCTTCAACGCCTCGTTCCAGACCACTGACTGCATGCCCTGTTTGGGTTTCCAGTGGAACTTGACGAAGGTGGACTCGCCCTTGGCGTTGACCAGGCGGAAGCTGTGCACGCCGAAGCCTTCCATGAAGCGCAGGGAGCGCGGGATGGTGCGGTCTGACATTATCCACATGACCATGTGCATGCTTTCCGGGGTCAGGGAGATGAAATCCCAGAAATTATCGTGGGCGGTCTGTGCCTGGGGGAAGCCGCGGTCCGGCTCCTGTTTGGCGGCGTGGATCAGGTCGGGAAATTTCATCGCATCCTGAATAAAGAACACCGGGATGTTGTTGCCGACGATGTCCCAGTTGCCTTCCTCGGTGTACAGCTTCACGGCGAAGCCGCGCACGTCCCGGGCCAGATCGCCGGAACCCTTGTTGCCGGCCACCGTGGAGAAGCGTACGAATGCCGGAGTGCGCTGCCCCTTTTTCTGGAACAACCCGGCCCGGGTCAGTTTGTTCAGCGGCGCGTAGTTCTCGAAGTAGCCGTGCGCCGCGAAGCCGCGTGCATGCACGACCCGTTCGGGAATGCGCTCGTGATCGAAATGGAACAGTTTCTCGCGGAAATGAAAGTCTTCCAGGGCGGCGGGGCCGCGTTCGCCGATTGTGAGGGTGTTCTGATCGTCGGCCACCGGTACGCCCTGCTTGGTGGTCAGGGTGGGCACGTCGCCGCCGGCTGTCTGGTGGGTTTCACCGCCGTTGCCTTTTGCGGTTTTCGGGTCGCGCTTGGCTGCCTTCTTGGCCATGTTGCCTCCTGGTGTGGTGTTCAATCCCGTTGCGGGCTTCAAGCCTAGGCCCGGGAGTGAAAACGTCACAAGGCGCTTACGGCGGCGGAAGCGGGTAACGCCGCTCTGCTCGCCGGTCTCTTCATTCCAGAAATGATTTCGAAAGAACGGGTTCGATACTTTTATGAAATAAGAGAGGCGCTTGTGAGGGAATAACTAAGAAATTGGTGGCGCTATTGAGGCCTCGGAGCTGGCACTTAAAGATGACCCGGACCAGGAACGTAAAAACAGGGAAAAAGCGTAAAACCTGTGTGCTTTCAGGGCCACGGTGACGGTTTCGCTTTAAATACGTGACTAGGATGTGACAGTGTGATCAACCCTCGACGACACAAGGAAGGCATGACTATGCGTAATCGACACCTGTTACTCGCTTTGTTCGCCGGCGCCCTCGCGGGGACCACCCAGGCCGCCACCACCATCACTCTGCATGAGGCCACCGATGAGGGCCCCGGTGACAGTATCGGTACCGTGACCGTCACCGAAAGTGAATACGGTCTGGTGTTCACTCCGGATCTGAAGGATCTGGACGAGGGTGTCCACGGGTTCCATGTGCACCAAAACCCCACGTGCCAGCCCGGCGAGAAGGGTGGTGAGACGGTACCGGCGCTGGCCGCCGGCGGTCATTTTGATCCGGACAGTACCGGCCGTCACGGCACGCCCTGGGGTGAAGGTCACCTGGGCGACTTGCCGGCGCTGTATGTGGACGATGAAGGCCGCGCTACCTTGCCGGTGCTGGCCCCCCGGCTTGAGATGGACGACCTGAAAGGCCGCGCGGTGATGGTCCACGGCGGCGGCGATAACTACAGCGATCAGCCCAAACCCCTGGGCGGCGGCGGGCCGCGTATGGCCTGCGGGGTCGTTGACGGCTAGTACGCCATTCACCCTTTTTTCCTATCAGAAGCAAAAACACCGGGTGCCGCCCGGTGTTTTTTTGTGCGCCAAGGCACGAATGACCTATGCGTTGAGTCACAAATAAGAATGATGTCGTACTGATATCATACGACTACTCTAGTAATCACGACTAAGCGTGACCTAGTATCCGCCCGGTAAGAACTTAACACTAGGCGGGTCGGGCTATGCGTAATCTAATAATCTCATTCATTGTGGCTTCAGGGCTTCTCTCCGGCGTGGCGTTCGGCGCCAACGATGGGATGACGCCGCGCATCATCGGTGGCGATCCGGTTCCCACGGTGCGTAGCTGGATGGCGGAAATCGAAATAGGCAGCGCCAGCTACGGGTACACCCGTTGCGGCGGCGCCCTGGTGGCGCCGCGCTGGGTGCTCACGGCGGCCCACTGTGTGGACGATTACGCCGCCCGGGACCTGTTTGTGTCCCTGGGTCATCTGAACCGTCACGAACAGGCCCCGGAGCGGCTGGCGGTGCGCTCGGTGCGGGTCCACGAGGGCTACCGCAGCGGCGTTTACCACAATGATCTGGCGCTGCTGGAATTGTCGTCGAACTCCCGGCTGGCGCCCCTGGATCTGGCCAAAGCGGATGAGATGAAGGCGCTGCGCGCCGGTTCCTCGGATGAGGCGCTGGTGGCGCTGGGTTGGGGACAGACCGAAACCAGCAGCATGTCCGATACGCTGCAGCAGGCCGGTCTCGATTATGTGTCGCCGCAACAGTGCGGCGCCTACTGGAACAGTCTGATCAGCGGCCAGATCTGCGCCGCGGAACGGAACCCCGTTAACGGCACCAATCAGGACACCTGCCGGGGCGACAGTGGCGGCCCGCTGATCTTCCAGCAGGACGGCCGCACCTGGCTGGTGGGTGTGACCAGCTACGGCACCGAGCGGTGCGCGTCCGGCGTACCGGCGGTCTATACCCGGGTGAGCGCCTATCTGGGCTGGATCGAGAGCACCTCCGCCGGTGCCATGGTGGACCTGTACAGCGAATCCGAGGGCGAAAGCCTCTACACCGGGCCCGGCCGGGCGCTGTCCTTGGATACCCGGGTCAGCAACCTCAGCCTGGTTAATGACGCCCGCCAGGTGGGCATCCGGATCCACCACAAAGCCGACCTGCGGGTCAGCGCCGATGACTTGCAATGCACGGCCCGCAGCGGCTACACCGATTGCGTGGGCGCGGCGGAACTGTCCACCGGCGCGGTCAGCAGCAGCCACCGTTTGTGGCTGATCCCCACTCAAGGCGGCACGTTCACCGACCGGGTCACGGTGACCCCGATCAGCGACAGCCACGACTATTACAGCGCCGACACCGAGCAGTTCTCCCCCGTATTCAGCGACGTGCCGGATATGAAACTGCAAGCCACCGCGACCCGCAGCGGCGGCACCGTCTCGGTACGCGCGGAAGTCACCAACCAGGCGCAGCATCGCGACGCCTATAACGCCTGGGCAAGCTTCCAGGTGCCCGCCGGCTGGGAGTACGACGGCCTGCCGGCGGGCTGCACCGACACCCAGCCGGTGCGATGCGATCTGGGCGATCTGGCGCGCGGCGAAACCCGCACCCTGAGCCTGGCGTTGACCGGCGAGGGTAGCGGTCGGGTGTTCCTGGACGCGGGCGCCGCCAATGGTGATTTTCCGGCTGGTGATACCCGCTCCTTCGTGACCCCGGCGGCCGCCGGCCAGGAAAGCAGCCGTGGCAGCGACACCGGTGGGTCCGGGGGCGGCGGCGGTGGCGCCGGTGACTGGGGCTGGTTGGGCCTGCTGGTGCTGGCGGGGCTGGCGCGCGGTGGCCGGCGGCTTTGGGCGGCCTAGCCGTCCACCACGGACAGGTGGCGTTTACGCTGCTCCGGTGCCAGTGCGCCGGCGTTGCCTTTCCAGGGCAGGGCGCCGAAGCCGGTGGGCACTTTATCGAGCAGGTAGGGCGCCTTGATCACATCGAAGTAGGGAGAGTGATCGAAGTCGGCGGCGTGGAATACGCGGGGCTGCAACCGCAGCAACCGGGAACCGGGGTCACCGGGCTCCTTGACCAGAGGGTGCACCGGAAACTGGATAAAGGCGAAGGCCTCGCCCACGGCGGTACCGGCGATCGCCCGCAACAAATCGTTGGCCCAGCGGTTGAGCAGCCGCCGGCGGGCATGGCGTGCCAGGGTGCGCCAGGGCAGTAACCACAGCAGCGCCAGGGTGCTCCAGGTGTGCTGGGTACCGGTGCCCACCCGGCTGATGGCGAAGCGCAACGCGTCCTGGCCTTCCGCCTCGGACAGATTCTGTGCCCGGCAAACCCGCAGGTGCAGATCGTGGAGGTTGCTCAGGTCGCGAACGCAGAGCCCGCGCTCCAGGCTGGCGTCGAGTACCATCTGGGTGTCCGGACGGCAGGGCAGGTAGTCCGCCAGCAGCGAGCGCAGAGCCGGGTCCGCCACTTCGTGGGGGCGGCCGATGTATAAGAGCACGCGGGAAAAGCGGCTGCCGGTGAGCACCTTCAGGCGCCGGTCCAGACGGCTGTCGCCGTCCACCAGCAGCACATCACAAGGGCGCAACTGGGCGCGTTGGCTTTCCAGGTCGCCGAGCGGCCAATCGGAAGAGTCCGGCTGCCGTTGGAGACGTTCACAGAGCCATTGGTAGAGTCGCTGGGCATTCATGCCGTGATCCTACAGTAGCGCCACAGCGCGTTCCATGACCGAATAGTCAGTATAGAAGTGCGGCGAGAAGCGCACGCCACCGCCCCGTTCCGCGCATACCACACCGCCGGCCTGCAGCCGCGCCCGGGTGTCCGACGGCGCTTCGTCCGCCAGCCGGAAGGTGACGATGCCGGCGCGCCGCTCGGCCTGCGCCGGGCTGAGCACCTCGGCGCCGTGCCGTCGCAGGGTGCTGTCCAGATAGGCGACCCGTTCCGCCAGGGCCTGCTCCACGGTGTCCATGCCCAGTTCCTGGAACAAGGACAGAGAGGCATCCAAGGCATGGGCGCCGAGCATATTCGGGCTGCCGCATTCAAAGCGGCGCGCGTCCTCGGCCACCCGCCAGCCGGTCTGGCTGTAGTCGCCGGCGTTGGCGATCATATGCCAGCCGAATTGCCGCAGGCGCAGGCGCTCGCGGACACCCGGTCGGCAATAGAACAGCGCCAGGCCCTCCGGGCCGAGCATCCATTTATGACCGTCGGCGACCACGAAGTCCGCGTACACGGCACCGCTGTCGAAGCGTACCGCGCCCAGGCTCTGGATCGCGTCCACGCAGAACAGCACGCCGCTGTCCCGGCAGGCGCGGCCAATCGGCGCCAGGTTCAGGCGGATACCGCTGCCGTACTGCACCGAGGACAGCGACACCAGCCGGGTCCGTTCGCTGATCGCGTCGATGACCCGCTGCTCCGCGTTCGGGCCGCTCACGTCCACTTCCACGACTTCCACGCCCTGGTCGGCGAGGGCCTGCCAGGGAATCCGGTTGGATGGAAATTCCTGGTCGCTGATCACCACCTGGTCGCCGGTTCGCCAGTCCAGCCCCTGGGCGATCACCGACAGACCCTCGGAGGTGTTCTTGAGCAGTGCCACGTCCGTCGGCTCCACATTGATCAGCCCGCCCAGACGGTCGCGCAGACGCTGCTCCACGCGGGCCCATTGCGGGTAGTCGCGGGCGCCCAGATGGATATTCTGGTCGGCGAAGGCGGCCACTGCGTCGCGGGTACGGCGGGGCCAGGGGGCCACGGCGGCGTGGTTGAGATACAGCACCTCGTCGTGCAACGGAAATTCCGCTTTCAGATCGGCCATTGCCTGCGCTCCTTCAGGATTCTCCCCGGATTGTAACCGCCCTGGGGGTAACGTGCAGAGGGCGCGGTTATGATAATCTAGCCGGTAAACGAGGAGGTATAGATGGGTGACTTGGAAAAAGCCACGCGCAAGGCGCAGGAATTCCGGCAACGCGAGCAGGAAATTCTGGACGCCGCACTGATTCTGTTTCTGGAGCAGGGCGAAGATCGCGTCACGGTGGAGAACATTGCCGACCGCGTGGGCATTGGCAAGGGCACCATCTACAAGCATTTCGAGACCAAGAACCAGATCTACCTGCTGCTCATGCTGCGTTATGAGGAAGACCTGGCTTCCCTGTTCCAGGACATTTCCGAATCCGACGACAAGGAAACCCTGGCACGGGAATACTTCCGCTTTCGGATCAGTGACCCGGCCCGCTACCAGCTGTTCGACCGGTTGGAAAACAAGGTGATTAAGGATCATGCGGTGCCGGAACTGGTGGATAAGCTGCACCGCATCCGAGAAGCCAATTTCGAAAAGCTCAATCACATCGTCGAGGCCCGCATCCAGGAAGGTTCCCTGGAGCCGGCGCCCGCCATCTACCATATCTGTTCCGCCTGGGCCCTGGCGCACGGTGCCGTTGCCTTGATGCAGTCGCCGTTTTACCAGCGTCTGATCGAAGATAAGGACGACTTTCTCGATTTCCTGATCGAGATCGGCATCCGCATGGGCAACAAGGGCCAACGCGGCAAATAAGGAATTGCGATGACCAAAGCCGACGAATTACTGGCCCTGCTGGAAAAAGCGGACCAGGACGAACAAGGATTGCCGCCGGTGCACAAGTGGCAACCGGAACGTCAAGACGATATCGATATGCGCATCGCCCGCGACGGCACTTGGTATTACCAGGCATCACCGATTCAGCGCGAGCGCATGGTCAAGCTGTTCTCCACCATTCTGTTGCGCGAAGGCGACGACTATTTTCTGGTCACGCCGGTGGAGAAGCTGCGCATCACGGTGGACGACGTGCCCTTTGTCGCCACCGACGTGGAGCGTGTCACCGACGGCGACCGCGAGAAATTGGTGTTCACCACCAATGTGGGGACCCATGTGGTGGCCGGCGCCCGCCATCCGTTACGGGTGGAAACCGACGCCGACAGCGGCGAGCCGGCGCCTTATGTGCATGTGCGTGACAACCTGGAAGCGCTGATCTCACGCAATATTTTCTACCAGCTGGTGGACTGGGCGCGCCGCGAAGAGCAGGGCGGCGACACCCGTCTGGTAGTGGATTCCGACGGCGAAACCTTCGCGCTCGGCGCGCTCTAGATCGGCTCTTCCTGGCCGGGTTTGGGCAGGCCGGTGCCGCACTGTTTGCAAAAGCGCGCGTCCGGGTCATGGTCGTGGCGATGGCAGTGGGGGCATTCCCGCTCATAACGCCGGGCCATGTGCGCCTTCGACATTTCCGCGGTGACGATGCCGGTGGGCACGGCGATGATGGCGTAACCGGTGATCATCGCCATCGACGCCACCGCCTGGCCGAGCGAGGTTTGCGGCGAGATGTCGCCGTAGCCGACTGTGGTGACGGTAACGATGGCCCAGTAGATGCTGCGCGGAATGCTGGTGAAGCCGTTGGCCGGGCCTTCCACCACATACATCAGGCTTCCGAAAATAATGATCACCACCACCACGGAAAACATGAAGATGCCGATCTTGCGGCGGGTGCGCACCAGGGTGGCGCCCAGCTCATTGGCTTCGGTCATCAGGTGCGCCAGCTTGAGCACCCGGAAAACGCGCAGCACCCGCAGCGCGCGGATGGTGAGCAGATAGTTGGCGCCCGGCAAAAACAAGCTCAGGTAGGTGGGAATGATCGACAATAGATCCACCACCCCGAAAAAGCTGCGGGCGTACCGCAGCGGCCGGTCGCTGACCCACAGACGGATCATGTACTCCAGGGTGAACAGCAGGGTGAAGAACCATTCCGCCCCATACAGCCAGAGGCCGTATTGCTCATGGATGGACTGCACGCTGTCGAGCATTACCGCCGCCACGCTGGCTAGAATGGCGATGATCAGCAGCTGATCGAAATATTGCCCTGCGGGGGTATCGGTGCCGAAGATGATGTGGCGCCAACGATCACGCAGGGAAAGGGAGTCCGAACTCATGAAACCTCGGGGCCGGGATATTATGAGAAGGCTATTCTGTCTTGTCCGTCGTCCGTTGACCACTTAGTCTCTGTTTTATATACGAATAAAAAGCTGTTTGCTGTACCGCACCGCTTGAGGGGGGATCATGGCGCGCTTGAAAGCGTTGTTCATTTCGTTGTACCCGTTTGCCTCGTTGTTGATCTGTGCCCACGCCCTGTGGCTGGGTTGGCGGGAAGCCCACTGGGTGTGGGCCGGGCCGCTGCTGGTCAACGTGCCGATTCTGATATTGCTGGGCTGGCTGGTGAGCCTGGGCCCGGCGCGGACCAGCCCGCATCTGCCCCTGGCGACCCTGTGCGCCTGGCTGGGGGCGGCGGTCACTCTGCTGGGGACTTTGTCTCTCGGTGATCCGCGCTGGCTGGCCTGGTTGTATACCGGCCTGGGGCTGCTCGGCCTGTGCGCTTACCTGTTCTGGTACAGCCCGTTGCAGCGCGACGCGGCGGACGGGCCCCGGCCCGGACAGTTGCTGCCGCCGCTGGCGTTCCGTGACCTGCAGGGCCGGCCAGTGTCCACCACCTCGCTGCACGGGGCACCGGCGGTGATGCTGTTCTTTCGCGGCAACTGGTGTCCGGTGTGCATGGCCCAGGTGCGCGAGCTGGCCCGACGCCGGCCGCAGCTGGAGAGACGCGGGGCCCGTATTATCCTGGTCAGCGCCCAACCCGGCGCCCGCACCGGGCGGCTCGCCGCCCGCCTGGGGGTGCCGATGGAGTGGTGGGTGGACCCGCAACTGGACGCCGCCCGGCAACTGCGCATTCTCGACCCCGGTGGCACGCCCCTGGGGTTGGAACTGTTCGGCTACCCTTCGGACACCGTTTTGCCCACGGTGCTGATCACCGACGCCCGCGGTGAGATTTGCTATGTGGACCTGGCTGACAACTACCGGGTGCGCCCGGAACCCGCGACCTTCCTTCGTGTACTGGACACCATGGTGCCGGCCCCGCGCTAGCCGCGGTGTTGGCACGGCCGTACCCTCGGGCGCCTCTCCGGTAAACAAAGGTTTCCGGGAATCGCGCCGGATAACCGTTCGATTACCACCGCTACGCTTTATTACATACCCGCAACGGCGTGCATCTACATCGCTTTGCACACCCCTTCCATAGTCGCAAAGTCAGTCTCCATTTCGGGGGCATAGCGACTAAGAAGTAAAATAGGGAGGGGTAAACCTTGGATACCAACATCAAACATCTCATCGGCGGTGGCGTATTAGCGCTGCTGCTGACCGCCTGCGGCGGCGGAAGCAGCGGGGGCAGCGACGGCTCCGGCAATGCGCCGACGCCTTCAACGCGTGACCTGCCGGAAGAAATGGCGGCGGTCGTGGACGAGTCCAACGCGTTCACCGAAGAATTCTGTCCGGAGACCTCGGAAGGGGCCGCCGGCACACCGCTTGATCCCGCTCTTTGTGTGCAAGAGAACGAAGAGTCCGATGGCGGCGCGCCGGATCCCACCGATGTGGTCGCGCAGTTCTGTCCCACCGCGGCGTCTTCGTTCGATCTGCAGGGCGCGTTCGACCCGGCGGCGTTTACCGAAGGCTTCGATGACCCGGCCGGCTTCCTGACCGACGGTCCGTTGTCGTTCCCGATCGCCTGTCTGCAGGAATCCGCCACCAACCTGGATGGCCTGCAGGATTTGATCGGTGGCAGCAACCCGATCACCGAACAGCTTTGCCCGGTCGCGGCGGCCGAACCCTCCTTTGACCCGGCCACCTGCTTCGCGGAAGTGACCGGCGGTGCCAACGGCGGCCTGCCCGGCCTGCCTGGTGGCGGCGAAGGCGGCGGCAGTGTTCCCGGCGCCGACCAGTTCCTCAACCAGTTCTGCCCGGACAGCGCCGGTGCCGGCGTTGGCCCCGAGACCCCGCTGAACTGTCTCAACGAAGCCAGCCGTGTCTACATCACCATTGTCGACATGATCACCAACCCGAACCCGCTGACCGAAGCCGTTTGTCCGGTGGAAGCCATGACCGGTCGCGTCGACCCGGTGGTGTGTTTCGAGGAAGCGGTGAGCGGCGGCGGTATGCCCGGCCTGCCTGGTCTGGGTGATCTGCCCGGCTTGCCCGGTCTGCCCGGTGGTGGTGACGGTGGCGACGGCGGCACGCCCGACGTCCCCGGCCTCGATCAGCTGACCGACGCTCTGTCGGGCATTTGCCCGGAAACCCTGGAAGCCGAAGTCGGCCCGACCACCCCGATTGACTGTCTGGCGGAAGCCGGCGGCAGCTTCGGCGGTTTCGAAGACCTGATCGGCGGCCTGGGCGGCAGCAACCCGCTTACCGAAGCCCTGTGTCCCACCGCCGCCATGGCGGAAAGCTTCGACCCGGCAGCCTGCTTCACCGAAGCGGCCGGCCAGCTGCCTTCCGCACCCGGTGGCGGCACCCCGCAGATTCCCGGCGTCGGCATGGCCCTGGAGCAGATCTGTCCGGTGGCCGCAGGCGAGGAAATTGGCCCCACCACGCCGTTCGACTGCCTGCTTGAATTGGGCGGTGGCTTCGGCGATCTGGAAGGTCTGCTCGGCGGCCTCGCCGACGGTGGTCTGGAAGGTGGCAACCCGCTGACCGATGCTCTGTGCCCGGTCACCTCCGAGGAAGGTCTGGATCCGGCGGCCTGCTTCATGGAAGCCCTGGAAGGTCTGCCCGGCGGTCTGCCGCTGCCCGGTGGCGACGGTGGCACCCCGGAATTGCCCGGTGGCGAGCAACTGCTGGGCCAGTTGTGCCCGGAAGCCGGTGCCGGTGAAATCGGCCCGACCACGCCGATCGAGTGTCTGACCGAAGCCGGCCAGAACCTGGGCAACATCCAGGACATGCTCGGTGGTCTGGGCGGCAGCAACCCGCTCACTGAAGCCGTATGCCCGACCGCGTCCGCGGCCGAGCAGCTCGACCCGGCGGCCTGCCTGAGCGAAGCCCTGGGCGGCGGTCTGCCCGGCCTGCCCGGCGGCGGTGATGGCGGCGGCGTGCCGGAAATCCCCGGCCTCAGCGATGGCCTGGCGCAGCTGTGTCCGGAAGCCGGTGCCGGCGAACTCGGCCCCACCACCCCGCTGGAGTGCCTCACCGAGGCTGGCCAGAACCTGGGCGGTCTGACCGACCTGCTGGGCGGCCTGGGTGGTAGTAACCCGCTCACCGACGCGCTGTGCCCGGCGGCCTCCACCGCCGAGCAGCTTGATCCGGCGGCCTGCTTCACCGAAGCGCTGGGCAACCTGCCCGGCGCCCCCGGTGGCGACGGCGGCACCGGTGGCATCCCGGAAATTCCGGGTCTGAGCGACGGTCTGGCACAAATCTGCCCGTTGGCCCTGGAAGGCGAAGTGGGTCCGACCACGCCGCTGGATTGCCTGATGGAAGCCGGTGGCAGCCTGAGCCAGCTGCAAGATTTGCTGGGCGGCCTCGGTGGCGGCCTGGGCGGCGGTGAAGGCGGTGAAGGCAGCGCTGATCCGGTGACCGGCCAGCTGTGCCCGGAAGCCGGTGCCGGCGGCCTCAGCCCGACCCTGCCGATCGAGTGTTTGCTGGAAGCGGGCCAGAACCTGCCTGATCTGCTGACCGGTTTGCCCGACCTGCTTGGCGGCCTGGCGCCGTAACGACGACGCTAACGGTTAGATCGGTGTCCCGCTGTTCGCGGCGGGGGCCGGTCCCCGAAAACGAAAAAGCCCCGACCACTTCGATGGTCGGGGCTTTTTTTGGCCTATGGAAATCGGCGGAGATTATTGGTTACGACGGGGCAGGGTGTCGCGCACCTTGTCGGCGAGATCGCGGATGCTCTGCTCGGTGGTGTCCCAGGCGATGCAACCGTCGGTCACCGACACGCCGTATTCCAGATCGTCCAGGTTCTCGGGCAGCTTCTGACTG
>JBFJUC010000029.1:0-15759 GCA_041624875.1 Alcanivorax sp. | reverse complement strand
GAAGGCTGCCGGGCAGCAAATTACACGCTTTTGCGATTTCTTTCACCGTGGTCCGGTCATAGCCCTGCTCACGAAACAGTCGAGCGGCGGATGTCAATACAAACTGACGATCAGACCGGGCCGGACCGGCCGGGCGCTTTTAGTGGCACTGCACGCCGCGAACCAGGATCACCGTCACCTTCTTTACAAATCACCCACACAGACCCAACTTTTGATAGGCTCCCCGTCCCCTACCCGCTCTTATACTATGTCCTCGCATGGCCTGCCATGCTGGCGGGTTATATCCGCCTCCAACAATAAAAACACACCTATTTCCGGAGCGTGCATCATGAAGGTCCCACTCCTGTCGCTGTCCCGTGTTATCACCCTCGCCGCCACCCTGGTCCTGTCCGGTTGTGCCACCGTGTACCCGCCGCTTGGCTGGACGCTGGGAGCTTATGCCGAAGACGAGGTGACGCCCTATGTCCTCAGTGAGGATGACCCCAATCTGGCGGCATGCGGTACCGGCAATGGCCTGACGCAGCTGATGGCCTCCTTCAGCCGCGTGGTGGAGAGCCCAGATTACGTATTGTTTTACACCCATCTACTAACTGGTCTGTGCGCAGAAGAGCATGCCTACGAAGCAGATCGGCGATATTGGCGTGCACGCCAGCAGGGCCAACCCGTGATCGCTCGCGACGAGCTGTTGCAGGCCCAGCGCTGGCATGCGTTGGCTGCGGAACGCCGCATGAATTCAGTAACTGCGCTGACCCGCCGTTACGGTGATCTGGATGAGCCCCGCTGCCCACGCCTGCGCAGCCGTAATGACGAGCTAGCGTACATGGTGGGCTTGGTCACGGCGCTGCAAGCAGTGCGCAGTGATCTGTTGTCCGGCGGGCAAGTAGGCGTGCCGCGTGATCTGGCAGTGCAGGCCATGCGCGCGTCCACTTGCCTGGACAACGAAAGATGGTGGGGTGTGCCGCAGGCAATCCGCGCCACCGTGTGGTCCTTCGTGCCGGGCAGCGCGCCGGACGGTGCAGACGTTTGGCAGGCCTACCGTCAGGCCGGCGCCATCGCCGCACGCAATGGTGCCACACTGCCTCTGACGCTGTTTGCTCTAGGAGCGGGCAACCAGGGCCATGACGATGAACTGCGCGAGGCGCTGCGCCAGGCCGCTGCCATCCTTGATGCGGAAATGGCGCCGCCGAAACCTTACGCGCTGGTTGATTTCATTTCCCGTGGACAATTGCTGTACCTGTCTGACCAGATCTGGATCGAACAGACAGGTGCGCGGACACCCGCCGGTGCGCTGGGGACTTTCCCAGGAGAGAGCCGCCGCCCGGCCCCCAACATTCAGGATTTGCTGTAACTGTGCCCGGCTTTTGCCACTTAAGAACAAAAAGGAGAAAAGACATGCTGAAAAAATTGACCCTCGCCGCCCTGCTCACCGGTGCTCTGGCGCTCTCCAACAGTGCTGCGGCCATGGTTGATCGGACCCTATGCGTGTTCGATGTGGTGGGTGCCAACGGCGACACATACCAAATGATGAAACAGTACGTGTTGGCTGCCCAGCAATGGGGCGTGAACTTCGAACTCAAGCCCTACACCGACGAAGCGTTGGCAAAGAGTGACTTCAGGGCAGGTCACTGTGACGCGGTGGAGCTATTCGGCCTCGCCACCCGCAGCATTCTGAAATTCCCAGGATCGTTGGACATGATGGCGGCGCTGCCGAGCTACGACGGCCTCAGCACCGCCGTCGCGGCTCTATCGGACCCAAACGCGGCGCCGCTGATGAAGGAAGGCAGATACGAGAACGCCGGCATCATTCCCGGCGGGAAGGTATACCTGTTTTCCCATGATCGCAACATTCTGGACGACTGGGAAAAACTGGCCGGCAAGCGCATCACGGTGATCTCTGAGGATGAGCAGGCAGTAGAGATGATCAAGTACATCGGCGGCACCGTGATGCCGGCGTCGGTTAGCACCTTCGCCGGCATGTTCAACAGTAATAGCGCCGACCTTTCCTACGCACCGGCCTTTGCCTACCAAGCGCTGGAAATGTACAAGGGCCTCGGCGAGAACGGCGGCATCCTGCGCTACAATCTAGGCATCCTTACTTTCCAGGTAACATTGAACCACGACCGCTTCCCCACTGGCTTCGCCCAGCACTCACGCGCCTGGGTTTACGAAAACATGTGGGATGTTGGCATGCGCTTGGTGAAAAAGGCGGAAGCTACCATCCCCACAAAATACTGGGTAAACCTGAGCACCAACAAAGAAGCACGCTACAACGAGATGTTTTCCAACGTGCGCCAGCGACTATATGACGCCGACAGAGTCTACTCACGGCGCATGCAGCGCATGCTCAAGACCATCCGCTGCCGCGAACTACCGGATAACGCTGAGTGCACCCAGGACACCGAAGGCGGCCCGGCAATCTGAGCCCCGGCCCTACTGCATACGCAGCGGGGCTCTGCCCTGCCCCTACGTCTGTCAGGATTTTCCCGATGCTAGCCACCCATCAAACTTACACCCCCAAGAACGGCTACAGTGCGCCGCGTTCACACCCCTTGTGGTCGGTATTGCCCACTTCATTAATTCTATTGTTGGCGATCACTTTCGGCACCAGCTCTTACCTGCATTCCCAATTGCTGACGTTAGGCCAGTCGATCTGGAACGACTACGGCATGCTGCGACACGCCATGCAGGAGCCCAGCTGCGACGTTGATTTCGATGTAGAGCGACGCATAGCTGCCCAGATCGCTCGCGCAGAAGAACAGACGACGAACAGCATCTTGCCGCCTCGTCCACCCAACCCAAACAGCATCCGCCGGTCGCTGGAAGCCCAGCGGCTGCAATGCGCCGAGCGGCATCAGACCTACTCCCACAACCAATCTCTGCGCCAATCGTCATTGCTTCTGGTCTCCTACAGCAAGGTGGAGTCGGCGGTGGGCGGCGTGGCGGAGATGGGTCTCGATGCCCAGAAATACCTGTTGGTAGGCATCATCCTGTTGTGTGCTCTTGTGGGTACGTTGCAGCACAGTCACATCTCCCTACGCGCCATCCGTACCCGGCGTGACGCCCAAGTGTCCGCGCTGTTCCAAGTGGGCGCCAACCTGTTATTGTTGCTCAGCGCCCTGCATTGGCGTTCGGTGGCGATGACTTCGAGCGATACTGCCACGCCCTGGATACACTGGTTCTGGATTATTGGCTTCAGTGGATTGGCGCTGGCGGCGATATGGCAACTGCTACACCGCGACCGCTATTTACCGGTTGGCGGCAACTGGCTGGGGACCCTGCTGACAATTCCAGTGTATACCTACATGGCACTGATTTCCGGCCTCTATTTCCTGCTTGCCGAGCATTATGAAGCCGGCATGGCAGTACAGCTGATCAAAATGGTTAAGTATGCCGACCTCTACATCAACGTGGCGCTGTATGTATGGGTGGGTATGTTGCTCAAGCAGACCCGACTGGCGCATTTGCTCTTCGACGCTATCCGGCCTTGGAAGCTGGCGCCAGAGCTAATCACCATTGTTGTGGTGCTCCTGGCGGCGCTGCCCACCGCTTTCACCGGCGCGTCGGGAATCTTTCTGATCGCCGTTGGCGGTCTTATCTACCACGAGATTCGCATGAGCGGCGCCCGCCGGCCGCTGGCGTTTGCTGCCACTGCCATGTCCGGCAGCATGGGCGTGGTGCTCAACCCCTGTCTGATGGTGGTAATCATTGCGTCACTTAACAAACAGGTGACCACCACCCAGCTGTTCGATACCGGCCACAACGTGTTCATACTGACCGCAATACTGTTCTCGGCCATGGTACTGCTCACCCGCCGCAGTCCGCTGGGCTGCGCACCAGCCCGGGAAGCGCTACCAGCGTCGCTGAAGGCACTGATCCCGCTGCTGCCTTATGTGGCCATTGCCACCGTCAGCCTGATTTTCTTCCACATCGCGTTGAACCAAAGCTTCAACGAATTCTCGGCACCCACTATCCTGCCGGTGACACTGATCTTCCTGCTGGCCTACGACGTCTGGAGTTGCAAGCGCCAGCCGCAAAAACAAGCTGCGGCCAGCGATCAAGCTCCCACGGTACCCACCCAAGGCGGCTTCTGGCAACGAATGATTGCCGGTACCGCCGAATCCAGCATCCACATCGGCGCGCTGCTGATGTTAATGGCACTGTCGGTGGTGCTCGGCGGGGTGATGGAACGCGCCGGCGTGATGGAGCTGTTTCCCACCGGCTTCACCTCGGTATGGATAGCGATGACCTTTTTGGTAGCGGTGCTGGTGCTGATAGGGATGTTCATGGAACCTTACGGCGCCATTATCCTGGTGTCCGCCACTATCGCTAGTATCGCCTACCAGAGCGGCATCGATCCGGTGCACTTCTGGATGGTGGTTCTGTTAGCATTCGAACTGGGCTACCTAACCCCGCCGATTGCCCTCAATCAAATCCTCACCCGCCAAGTCGTTGGCGACGAGGAAATGGACCAGACCCAGGCCGAAAGCCAGGCAGGAAACACTTGGTGGCAGCGTCATGAGCGCTTAGTCATGCCGGTGACGGTGATGGCCATCGCTCTGTTGCTCGTGGCTTACGTCCCCTTAGCGCTAGGGAATTGAACGACGTTACCGCGCCTGACGGATATCCGGTCAGGCGCGGCTTTATTGTGTTTCTTCCCAACGTTCCTCTTTTAACTCGACGCCATGACACCGTTAGCATGATCCCTCCACTCTGAAACCCACATTCTGGAGACACACGTTCACAGGCCCGCAAACCAGCATTTTTACACCAACCGCAACGCCCTTGCCCGCGCCACTGCCTGGGTGCGGGTTGCCGCATCGAGTTTTCGGTACATGTTATGTAGGTGCCACTTCACCGTACCTTCGGAAATATGCAGCCGGCCGGCGATGTCGCCGTTGCGCTCGCCATTGGCTAAGTGTTCAAGGATGTGTTGTTCCTGTACCGTAAGCAGACCGCTGCTGCTATGGGGCGGTGCGTCGAGCAACTGTGCCAATAGTGCGGTGACGGGAGGCGAGGCGTTTCCCTCATCGGCCAATCGCTGGTACAGCGGTTGCAGGCTGGCCTCATCGCGTAGGCATTGCAAGCCGCCGTGGTTGGCCACCTGCTCCAGCGCCTGCGCCACGGTGCTCAGCGCAACAGCAGACTGACCACGGCATTGGGCGGCCAGCGCGCCAGCCAACAATACTGACAACCGTCCAACCTCGCTGCCCCGGGGCAGTGATGGCGGTTGGTCATTGTCGGGTTGGCGTAGCCGCGCGCACTGGGCGCGCAAAGTCAGCAGGCGGCTTTCGCAGCGATTCGGCAAGGTCAGGAAGTCTTGGCTGAGGCCGCGCAGTACGCGCTCAACTTGCAGTTGCCAAGACAACCGCTGCAGCCCGCGCCGAGCCGCTAGCGCCAGGCCCTGCTGAAAAATGGGTTGCGGGTCGGCGCCATCCCACATCGCCAGCCCCACCTGAGCGCCATACCACAGCGCCGCCACGTCCACAGTGGCATGCAGTTCCAGCCCCGGACGCACGCGGCTAAGCGTGGCACGGGCGGCGTTGCCGTCGCTCTGAGCCAGCTGCGCCGCGGCACGCAGCACCAGCACCTGCTCCAGCGTGTCTTTCTGATCAGCGGGCAACGGGCCTTCATTATTCAGCAAAGCAGCGGTATCAGACAGTACGTTGAGATAATCGTCCTGCGCGAGTTGCACCATAGCGCGAAGCAGCGCCACCCAGCTAAGGCCGTAGGCGGAGCTTTCCTGCCGGAACCATTGCTGAGCACGGTCAAGTCTTCGCAGCGCCACACTGGCATGGCCCTGATGCAGCAGTGCAAAGGCGGAAACACACAATACTGTGCCGGTCTCCATGGCGCCGGCATCGCTCCAACACAGTAGCCAAGCTTCACTCAGCCGCCCGGCCTCCGTCAATGCGTCGGCCAGCGCGGCGTTGACGCAGCGTTGTGCCTCCAACTGCGATTGCAGCACCGGCTGGTTGCAGGCGGACGCCACTTCTGCCACGATCTGTTCAGACTCCTTCACGCGGTTAGTGAACGCCAGCGACCAAGCGAACAGCGCGCCCAGTTGGGGTACCTGCTGGCGCACCGTCGTCGGTAGTCGGTCGATCCAAGACAGCAGTCGATGGTGATCGCCCCGGCGTCGCACTAGCTCGTGGCCGTACTCGGCCATCAACGTTGCCGCTTGGCGGTATTCCTGTCCCAGCAAGGCGTAACGCACGACTTCTTCCAAGCAGCCCTGCCGTCGAAACAGGCGCATGGCGCGGCGATAACACATGACCGCCTGATCCGGGTGACGGCAAAGAAATCGTTGGTGCAGAAAGGTGCGAAAGGGCGCCAGCAGCCGGTAGTTGCCGTCGCGGCCTTCGTGGGGCTCCAGGAACAGGTTTCGGCGACGCAGGGACTCCAACAACGGACCGCTGTGGGGGCGGCCACGCAGCGCGTCCAGTTGGGCCGCCGACACGCTGTCCAACAACGCCACCAGGGTCAACAACTGGCGCTCCTCGGCGCTGCAGCTGCTCTGCAACAGGGATTCAAAGTAATGCTCCAGTAGCGGTGCAAGCTGCTCGCGAAGCTCTTCCACACCGCTCAATTGGTCGCTCCGCAAGGCACGCAGGCCGTACATCAGCGGCAGCGGCCAGCCCTCCATCTGCTGACGCAGCTGCTGCCACAAGTTGCGCTCGGCGGCGCCCAGCGACGACGGCAACAGTCGGTCGAGTTCCGCAGCGCCGAGCAGCAGCTGCGAGCTGTCGAGCCGTTGCAGCTGATCATCGAACACCCATCTGGCCAGCGGCAGCGCCGGTTCGCAGCGGGCGGCCATCACAAGAGACCAACCCGGTGGGTGCTGAGTCAGTAACTGTTCTAACAACGCAATGGCGTTCCGGCTGCACAACTCCTCAACGTTGTCGAGGAAAAGTACCACGCGCGGGATCATGGCGGCGCGTTCCGTCAACAGGATTTCAAGGCTATCGCAGGGAGGCACGCCCAACGCCTGACACAGCGCCTTCAGCAGGGCAGGCGGGTGGTTGTCGGCGGCGGTAAGGGTTAGCCAAGCCACCGGATCGCCACGGCGACAGTGCCACTGATAGCCGCTGCGCATCAGCGAGGTCTTGCCGTAGCCGGGCGGAGTCACTATCAGAATCAGAGGCACAGTGCGGTGGGACCAGCCACCTAGTAACGCGATGTTGCGCGCAAACAAGGTACCGCCTTGCGGCGGTGCCATCCTGGCTCTTTGCGCCAAGCGCTTCATGGGAGGTTGGGTTATCATAACGGCCTTTCGGTATTAATTGTCTTTAAATAAAGCACGGGTTTGGGTAGTAAAATATTTTTTATTCTAGCTTGCCGCATGCCCGAACGTATCCACGCTCTTCATTTCTGTTGCACGTCAGATGTCTGCGGTGGGCATGATAACCGGAGTCTAGGTCTTGACGCTTCCCAGTAGGATGTCAGCTGCATTTTCCGCAATCATCATAGTGGGCGCATTGGTGTTACCGGCAACCAAACTGGGCATTATCGAGGCATCGACCACTCTCAGCCCTTCAATGCCTCTGACTTTCAACTCTGGATCAACAACTGACTCCGGATCCGCGCCCATACGGCAAGTACCAACGGGGTGGTAGATAGTCTCTGCATTTTCCCGGATGTAGTCCGCAATCTGATCGTCCGAGGACACAGAGTTTCCGGGTATGACCTCTCGCTTACTATGCAAGGCCATTGTCGGCGCCGCCAGTACTCGTCGTCCAAATTTAACGGCGGAAATCATTGTCTTGAGGTCTTCGGGGTCACTCAGATAATTGGGCTGAATCAACGGATCGGCTAATGGATCCGGGCTTTTCAGTCCAATAAAGCCCCGGCTTTTGGGCAGCAGATCGCAAATGTGTAAGGTGTAGCCATACCCGGTCATCACTTTTCGCCCATGATCCTTCAAAAAAGTTGGCAAAAAATGGAATTGCACATTCGGCCGTTCACCCGAAGGGCTGGATTTAACAAACCCCCCTGCTTCGGCTACATTACTGGTGAGAAACCCGCGTCGCGCGAAAATATAGAAAAAAAGTGCGCTCACTCCCCGAAGCAGGAAGCTGGGGGCAACACCAATAGGCAAACGTGAGTTCGCCGCGTGCATCAGCGTAATATCCAAATGATCAACCAGATTCTTGCCCACCTCAGGAAGATGATGGACCAGAGGGATTCCGTGTTTCCGAAGCTCTTCACGATCACCGATTCCGGAAAGCAAAAGTAGCTGTGGTGAATTAACCGCCCCGCCGGACAAAATGACTTCACCGCCGTTGTTGAGTCTGAGCTGGCGATATTCGCCCTCCTGGTTCAGTGTCACCCCAACCGCCCGCTGGCCATCCATTACCACCCGGGTTACCCGTGCGTCCGTCAGCACATCGAGGTTAGACCGTTTCTCTGCGCCACGCAGAAACGCCTGCGCCGAACTCCAGCGCCGACCATTTTTTTGTGTCACCTGGTAGGGGCCCAGCCCCTCTTGCGTTTCTCCATTGAAATCCGTGTTCACCGGGAGCTCTACATGAGGAGCCGCTCGAACAAAATCTCGACTCAACGGATTGACTGATTTGAGTTCGCTTACGCTGAGTTCACCGCCTTTGCCATGGTAAGCATCCGGACCGAAACGTTCGTTATCTTCCAGTCGGCGAAACAATGTTAATGCGCGGTCCCATCCCCAAAGTTCGGTTTCGGCAGCCTGACCCCAGTGTTCATAGTCGGCTTTGTGGCCTCTCATATAGACCATGGCGTTGATGGAGGAGGAGCCGCCAAGAGTTTTACCCCGGGGCCAGAACAGACGGCGCCCCTTGAGATGTTCCTGAGGCTCGGTTTCGAAAGCCCAGTTCACCTTCTTGCTATTGGCAAGAAGTGCAATACCCACAGGCATATGTATGAGCGGGCTCCTATCCTTTGGCCCTGCTTCAAGCAACGCTACTCGCTTCGAGGGATCGGCAGTCAGCCGGTTAGCCAACACACAGCCCGCCGACCCGGCGCCGACAATAATGTAATCGTACATAATAACTCACCTATTATTTGATTATGCTCAGCCCAGAATGCGAACAGCAGTATCTATAAGACGCCGGACCCAAGCTGTATAGGGCGGGAAAAGAAGATGTATAAGAGAATGTTGATCCTCCATCAACGCCTTTTCATGCGAAAAAGCACGGAACCCGTATTCACCGTGTGCCGACCCTATCCCCGAATTGTTCACTCCACCAAAAGGCAGGTCCGGATGCAGGAAGTGCACGACTGTAAGGTTAATCCCTACAGCGCCGGAACTCGTCCGTTCGACAATATTTCTGGCAAAAGCTTTGTTCTGGTCGAATACGTAAAGCGCCAGCGGCTTGGGGTTTTCGTTTATTTTATTGATAACCGAATCAATATCATCAAACTCAATAACCGGTAATATCGGGCCAAATAACTCCTCACGCGAGATATCCATGTCGCTGGATACGTTGGCAATCAAAGTCGGAGCAATAAAATTCTCTTCGGCATCTGTAACACCACCTTCAAAGACTCTTGCGCCTTTGCTTTTGGCATCATCTATCAGGCTTAACAAGCGCTGAAAATGACGGGCATTTACAATCCGGCAATAGTCAGCCGTCAATTTCCGGGCTTCGGGTGTTTTTCCGTAGGTGCGTCGGATTTGCTGTTTAAGTGCTTCATTGAATTGATCCGCGATACTTCTGTGTACAAAAACATGGTCCGGAGCGATGCAGGTCTGGCCGTTATTGGCAAACTTCCCCCAGACAATGTATCTGGCAGCCTTCTTTACGTTGGCATCTGATCCTACAATGGTTGGGGATTTTCCGCCCAGTTCCAGTGTCACCGAGGAGAGGTTCCTGGCCGCAGCCTCCATGACCAGCTTGCCGACCGCAGGGCTGCCAGTGAAGAATATGTGATCGAAAGGTAAGGCCAACAGTTTCTGTGCTACCTTGGCATCGCCCTCAACCACCGAAACCAGGTCGGGAGGGAAGGTTTCGGCCACAATACTGGCAATCACCTCCGAGGTGTGAGGTGTCATTTCCGAGGGTTTTATGATCGCACCGTTTCCCGCAGCCAACGCTGAGACCAGAGGCCCCAGCGCGAGATTGAGCGGATAATTCCACGGCGCAATAATCAGGCACACCCCCTTTGGCTCTGGCCGGACATAAGATTTGGTGCCCAGAACGCCAACGGAGGCAGCCACCCGTTTCGGGCGCATCCATTTACGCAGGTGTTTTTTGGCATGTCGAATTTCCTGAAGCACCGGCAGGATTTCGGTTAATTTGACTTCCGGAACGGGTTTCCGGAAGTCTGCCGCGCACGCTGCAATGATTTTTGATTCGTGGCGTTTAACCGCGTCCCGCAGTTGGTCGAGCTGCGCTACCCGGGCTTCCAGGGTGAAGCTGCCGCGACGTGCAAGCTGTGCCCGCTGCAGGGCCGAAAAAGTTGCTTCAATTGTATCGGTGGTTGGTCTGTTGGTGGCCCCGACCTCAGCCAGGCTGGCAGTGTGCATTATGAAATTACCTCTTGCTAAACGGGATTATGATTATTTTCGATCAGAGGTTCTCTTCTTTATAGAGGACATAGTCCTCTTTTGCGGCACCGCAGTCCGGACAGCACCAGTCGTCCGGAATATCCTCAAAACGGGTGCCGGGCGGGAACCCTTCGGCTTCATCTCCAAGCGCTTCATCATAGATATGCCCGCAGGTAGCACAGATCCACTTCCGGTAGGGGGTATTTTGCGCCGGGTCTTTCGGGGAGTTGGTAGGTCTGGCTTTTGCTTTGGAGTCTGATTTATTTTTAGCGGAAGGCCTGGATGCCTTGGTTGCTTTCCGGGATGCCTCCCCGGCGCTGCTCTGGCCGGCAGGGCGGGCCGCTGGCATATCGGATTCGGAGGCCGAAGGTTCGGAATCGGCTCTCCCGAGCGTTACGAAGTCAATTTTATCCCTTACTGCGCAGTCCGGACAAGCCCAGTCTTCGGGAATGTTTTTCCATGTCGTCCCTGGAGGAAAGCCCTCGTGCGGATCACCAGCCATTTCATCGTATAAATAGCCACAATCCGGGCATTGATATTTAGCCATTTGGCACACCTTTCAAACGATATTATTGTCTTTGTTTTGGTAGCGACCGACGCGCACCCTCTTTCAAGGGCACGTCAGAGGCTCTTTTTGCAACATAAATAAATCAAATGAGGTATATAAGTTTCGACTAGCCGATCATTTATGCGCTACGGTATCGGCTGATTCAGAACCAGCCACACCAAATTTACGCTCATAGAATTCACGCTTACCCGTCTGGATCTGAATCTGGTCGAGATCTCCTTTCGCCCATTCCACCACCCGGTGGTCCATCATCGAGCGAAACCATGAGGGAAACATTGCGGCCAGAAACATTCCAGGGTAACCCGAAGGTAAGGACGGCAGGTCTTTGAAATCGCGAAGCGACTGGTAGGACCTCGTAGGATGGGCGTGATGGTCGGAATGTCGTTGCAAATGAAACAGAATCAGGTTCGACATAATATGGTTCGAGTTCCAGGAGTGGTACGGTTGCTGACGCTCGTAACGTCCATCCGGCATCTTCTTACGCAGCAGGCCATAATGCTCAATATAGTTCGCGCTGGTCAGCTGCCACCAGCCGAAGGCCATCTGAATGGGCAAGAAGATCAGCATTAACGGACCAAAAAACGCCAGCAATGTGGCATAGAGTACAACTGTTAGAAGCATGGGCTGAAGAACTTCGTTATCCAGACTCCAGACACTTTTGCCACATCGGTTGAGGCGCTGTCCCTCCAACGCCCATGCCCGCTTGAAAGCACCGGGAATTTCACGCAGTGAAAACGAGTAGATGGACTCACCCATGCGGGATGTCGCCGGGTCCATCGGCGTAGCCACATCACGGTGATGCCCCTTATTGTGCTCAATGAAGAAATGACCATATCCGACCACGGCGAGGACAAGCTTGGCCATCCAACGGTCAAACGTTTCTTTTTTATGGCCGAGTTCGTGGCCTGTGTTCAGAGCCAGGCCATTGATGATACCCAGGGAAAAGGCCAGTGCGAGGAACTCGAAAACATTCATCGAATGCGTGGCCACCCACCAGCAACTGACAATCAGGGATGCGTAGTGAATAGGAACGGTCAAGTAGGTCAGCACCCGATAGTAACGATCCTGTTCAAGCCGAGGCACAGCCGACTCAGGGGGGTTTGAAAAATCTTCTCCGAACATGGCATCCATCAAGGGAACTGCGCCATACCAAAAGATTAACACCAACCCGTACCAGATGCTCCATCCAGTCTGGGATACCAAATAAAGGCCAATAAGAGGCGTCGCTGGCCACAGCACAGAAAGAACCCACAGATGGCGTTTCCTGTCCACATAACCCTCGGTATCAGGATCTTTCTGTGGAGACTCCGTTAAAACATTTTCCGGCATTGACATTGGGGTCACCTTTTATTTTCAGGATAAACATTTTTTATACTGTACGAACACGCATGATTCAGGTGAACGGACTAGTTGTACGCATCTACAGGCTTCGCCAGAGCTGACGATCATACAACTACTCCAATGGGTAGTTTTTGCCCTAGACATCTGTCAATATGCTTTCATTCCGAAGCGCCTTCCACGTTTCGGGGAGACAAAGCAGGAGACTGGATTGTGATGACACACCATAGCTTGGAGAACTGGTGTCGAAGGATGTCTGACAGGATGTGGGCTCGTCAGTGTTTCATTACTCAAGGGTGTATAGACCGCTATCGTCTGAGCGCTTCTGCTACGCCTGAATCAAAGGTCGTTCTTTATCGGGCCCCGTTCGGCTATGGAAAATCTGTACAGGTGGCCTTGGCAGCAAACACTCGCGACCCGGAACTTGAAAACGCCGTCTACATCAATGCTCGCTCCTACCCTGATTCAGGCGAAGTTATTGACGGTTTGTTTGCTGCGTTGGTTTTATATCAAATCAAAGGTCTTGAATCCTGGCGCAGGCTAAAAAATGGCATCGACACCATCGAAGCTCTTCGAAACGCACTGTGTAGTGCAAAAAAGACAATAAGAATTTGCCTTGATGGGATTGATAAGGCTAAACATACTGCGGATCTGATCGAGGATTTAATATGTGAAACTCCCAGCAATGTAAAATTTTTCATTGCTCCACGTAGCGCTGGGGCGTTGGCACGTCTGTCTATGATGGTAGGTGTAGTAAGGTACGGCGCTAATGAGCTTGCATTTACAGAAGAGGAGGTTAGTGAATTATCGGGCATAGGTGACCTCGAAGCCAGCAACATCATAAAAGCTACCGATGGATGGCCAGCACTTGTCAGGCTTATGTGCCAAACCTCAAGCCCAAATCTTCCCGTAGCGACCTGGCCGGAAACTTGCTCCTACTTCAGAGAAAACCTCCTGACAGTGTTGCCAAATAGTACGAGGACCTTTCTTTTCAATGCGGCGATGCTCGAGGTGATCAGTGCGGAATGTTATGGCTATGTATTTAAAACAGAGGAGGCCGATCAGGAAATTTCGTTTCTTGACGAAAATTATGCTCTTTTATCTCCCATCGGATCTTCCGGCGACTACAAGATTGTGCACCCCGTGTTGCGAGAGTATCTACGTGGTTTATTTAACACCACTCAACGAGACCGTTGCTCGTATGTGCTGAAACGCGTCGCGTTCTGGCATTGGCGTAGAGGCGAGTACCTCCATTCAATCAACGCAGCTCTGGAGGCCAGCGACCACCGCTGGGCTCACGTGATGAGCGATAGTATCATCTTGGACGTGGCACTCAGACAAGGAGAAATCGAAGCCCTTCGCACATGGTTTAAAAAAGTACCGGTTCGTACGATAAAAAAAATTGCGTCTCTGAGTATAGGTTATGCGTGGGTCCTGTATTTCAACCAGCAATCTTGTCAAGCAGATGAAATACTAGTTAATTCGATCCATCCGAACTCCAGGGGACTGGACGACCTCGATAAGGAAGGATGGCGGGAATTGGTTAATGCGATAGGCAAAGCTACACAGGATAACATGCAGCTGAGCCAGACTCTCTGTCAAAAATGGATCGACTCTTATGGTGAGCGCAATATAGTCGGTAAAGGTGCGGCACTTACGTGCCAGACATTCATTGCCTCCAGTGACCACCGCTTCGAGGATTTTAAGCGATTATCGCATAAAGCGGCTGTGGCCATTCAATCGTCCAATCAGCTTTATGCCTTTATCTGGCTTAAAACCGCGGAAGTTCAGGCTGAACTTTTTAGAGGTGACATGGTCCGAGCGACGAGTGTGCTGCTTCAGGGAAAGAAGGAAGCAGAATATATTCAACTGTCAAATGTTTTCTTAAGCAAGATATTTGGTGTTCTTGAGTTACAGATTCTACACGAAAAGAACCATCATCTGGTTACCCACGAATCCGCGCAGGCTTCGTTCGATTTCGCTTTGAATTATGGCGTTACAGATATTCTGTGGGGATATACACAAACCTACAGTCGTTTTCTATACCACCAAGGGTTCCGAGATAGAGCCATGGCCTTGTTGGAACAATCTCGCTTAGCCGCCCGCCAGCGAGGTCTCTCCCGCCTCAACATCCTGGCAAGGATTCAGTTAGCTGAGCTTGCTCTCCTGAACAACGAGGAATTGGATCTAGCCACCCTTCCCGATGAGGGTGAACTGACATTTCTGCCGAATCAGAATCAGGTCATTCGAGCACGTATTACCTTATTAAAAGCAATGCATAGATTAAGGCTTGGTAAACAGTTCGGTGTGGCCGAGAAATATGCCAGACAAGCACTACAAAGCGCCAGTGCAGTTTCAGATGCTAGAACCAAAGTCGCCGCCCAATATTGCCAGGCACTGGCAGCCTTTGCCCTTGGTTCGTCAAAATTAGCGAAGCGCATGATCCTTGATGCCAACCTACTTGCGGAACATCTGAATTGTCACTTCACGAGGCTCTGGATTAAAGAAGCGCTACTTTCTCTTAGCCCCATTGCTCAGGATCTTTTTGATCAGGTCCCAGACGACCTAGGCTCTGAGTCTAAAACCACAACGGAACTCGAAGCCAAGACAGAGAACCACAGTACGCGCCCGATACTAGATAATGGCCACTCAAGCATCACGATGAAACAGATTTCCGTGCTGAAATGTGTAAGCAACGGAATGACAAACAGAGAGATCGCTGAGCGGCTTTATGTGACGGAGGATGCAGTAAAATGGCATATGAAGAAAATTTTTATCAAACTTAAGGTAACCAACCGGGTTCAGGCAGTTACTGAAGCTCGGCTGCACGGACTGTTATAGGCTGTAATACCTGCCAGCATAATGATGAAACTTCTTGGGGAGCCTTCTTATGGAAGCGCTCGCAGATGTCACTGGTCTGCGGTAATACTATGAATCACACACCTGAATATCGTGCAGGCGCTCCTTTAGCACCGCGTCGCGGATCATGCGCCAGACAAAATCACCTATCTCCTCTAGCGTGTAGCGACCATCGTCGCTAAACCAGGTGGCTACCCAGTTGAGCGCGCCGAGGCCTATAAGCCGCAGCAAATCCAGATCCACTTCCTTTCGAATTACCCCTTTCTCCGCCAGTGACTTGAGCATAGTCGCCCAGAGGGACTCATAACGGTCGCGCAACTTGATCATCTCCTTGCGTGCCTCGCCGCGCAGAGAACGCCACTCAAACAACAGTACATAGACCATGTCCGAGCCGCTGACCAGCATCTGAAGGTGCGCATTGATGCCTCTACGCAACTGCTCCACGGGTTCCGCCGCACCGGCCACGGCTTCGGAG